>JABSQK010000780.1 GCA_013215875.1 Lentisphaeria bacterium | reverse complement strand
TGCACATGCGGATGGTTTATCATTGCCCGACTCCAAGTATGTAACACGGCAATCGCGCCAATCTTTCCTCCAAGATGTTTGGGATCGTTAGCAAGTTTCTGCAATGCATCAAAGGCACTCGTCATTAAAATCTTGTAGGTTTCCTTTTGATGACTACGCATAATTAGCCGCAGTTCAGAAGGCAAGGTGAAGATGCAATGAAAGTGCCTGGTTGGTAAAATATTTTCCTGTTGTTTATCCAACCACTTCTCTGTGCGCAAATGATGACATTTAATACACGAACGATTACCGCAGGAATGAAACGTGTAGTGTTCATGCCCGCATGATTGGCAAACGTGCAAACTGCCATCTAAAGCAGCTGTCTGGCAGGATAAAATATCTGTCCATGTTGTGAAATTTGGGTAAAAAAAGTGCTGGTAACTCCTCAATTTTCACATATGAATTATCATCGAAATGTAATTGTGGTTCAAGATGTGAAAAGAGTTTGCCTTTTGTTAAACCAAGTAAAATAGCAAAGCGTTCAGAAAAGCAACGACTTTCAAAATTAGAAAATTCTCCAGAAGCCCACTTATTAATAAGAATACTAGCATACTGATTAATTATTGAATCCATTTCTCTTTCTATGGGATCCAGATCTACTTCTGAGTCAAAGACCCCTTTTAATAATAAAAAGCCATCTCTATCAAATTTATCTAACTGTTCATTGCTTAATTTCATTTTCAACACCTATACTAACTGCAGAATTACCTTTATAAAGAGTTTTGAATTAATTCCTACTGCGGGGCACATCTTTAATATTCATTACTTTATATAATATCTCCTTTTCTTTAAAAAGTTGGTTCAATCTATTTTTTCAGAAAAAACACAATAATAATAGTCATTTATTAGGTCTAAGAATATACATCATAAGAGTTTTACAGGCGCTGCCAAATGAGTTCCTCAGAATATTTTCAGAAATGAGTCATATCGTATATATAACCGACATGGGAAGGTCAATATCTCCTAAGTCGTAGATAAACGCAGATTCGCCGCTGTAAAAAACAGTGTCTATGGCCGAATGTCCCATTTTTAGTTAGTTTTGCTTACTTGTAATAATAAGACCTAGCCCTAAATTAGAAATCTAAGCTGACAAATCAGCCAGGGTATTATTATGAATAAGGAACCAATATCATCCATGAACAGCTGTGTTAATAAAGGCTATATAGCTACGAATAAACGATTAATAATAGATGCATATGAAGCTGTACTTGGACAAGAAGATATTAATTTTGAGGAAGATTTTTTTAAATTAGGCGGAGACTCCTTAAAATTTGTTGAGTTAATTGCCAGGCTAGAGCAAGACCTTAAACTCGAATTTACCATTCCCGAACTTTTGGAATACAGCACTATTAATCAGTTAAATGACTGGTTAATAAAAAAGCGGATTGTCTTAATTGACAATGATGATGCAATGCGCTGTATCAAACAGGCAACAAATAAGAAACCTGCTATTTTCCTGATACCAGGACGTGTGGGCTATAATATTCTTGGGGAAAATTTTACCGAGCTATTCGATGCAAATCAAAGTATATATTTATACAGTGCCAGAGGGCTTAAAGCAGATCAGCAACAAATTGATAATATTCCTGATATTGCCAGAGATGTAATAACAGAAATAAAAAAGATCCAAGCAGAAGGCCCCTATTGTTTAATGTCCGTTTGCGATGGTTCAGTCATCATTTCGGAAATCTGTCAACAACTAAAATCCAATGACGAAGCTGTTGCCCCTCTCTTTTTTATAGAGGCTGGGGCAACCATGCCAAATCCCATGCCAAAGCTAAAACGATTTTTAAGGGCGAAAAAGCTTAAACGTCGTGATAAAAGAATTCCACGATTGGAAAATCAAAAGGGAATAAGCAATCATTCAAGTATTAATGATCTTAACGCAAATGCAAAACGATTTCGCAATACCTACCTTCTAGCCGTAAACAATTATCAATTGCCAGTTTTAGATATAGATCTTATTCGCATTACAATTCCGCAAAAAGAAAGTATTAAGGCAAATTGGCAAAAGCATTATACAGGTAATTATCACGAACTGCATGTGATTAATGAACTTGACCATTTAGACGTTTTTGATTTTAATGAAGAAAGCGTCAGAAAACAAATGAAAAAGGGTCTCGGTTACATTTATGACTACTTAAATGACCAGGGGCAGTACATTGAAAGAGATCTACAGCAAGAATCAACTTAAATTGACTCCTAAAAAATATTTTCCTCCTATATTAATCGATGACTGTATGCCTTTGGAAGTATCTTTATTTACCCGGACAGATGAAAACCTCAGTCGGATTGTAAATATCTTTGACAGTGATGATTTACGACGAGTGAAAACGTTCGACTACTGTGCAAACTCATTAATCCTTCGCCTCTACAAATATTTACTTTTAGAAGAACTAAGGGATTTGGGACTGGCAGACTTGGCAGTCATTCTCAGCTATACAATCGATTTATCGGATCAAAAAAAAATAGCTTATAATGATGCCGCACTGGCAATAGAAGTTAGCAGTAAAAGTGATATTAAGATTGCGAATGAACTGAGCTGCGAACTTATCATTGCCAAGGGATTTGAATCCCCTGGCCCAAGTTCAGAACTTTCCGCATTTGTCTTATATCAATTATTATCAAAAGAGTCAAAGCATCCTTATTATATTTATGGAGATACGGCTTATGAACTATTTCAATCATACCTTGTCAACGGTGTAAGTGGTATCGTCATTGCTGGCAATCAATTTATTTCAAGTGATTTCAGTAAAATGCGCCGGGTCAAGATAGGGGATCAACTTTCTATTCGACTAAACATAACATCGGCTCAGGAAATTGAAAAATTTCAAGATGCACTATCACCTTGCCCTGCAAAAAACCTCAAAACGTGCTTTGAAGACCGCTTATGGGGGAATAACTTTGAAAACCTCTTGGTAGAGCGAGCAGCAGAGATTTTAGAGTATCTACAAATTTATAATTATATGTCACGTAAGCGTCCTTCACCTTGTTTTATAGAAGCCAGTTTAGGCGCTCGAAATCTCAGTGTAAAATACCCGGTGATCCAGGGACCAATGGCCAATATAACTCTATCTCCAGAATTTGCCGGGGTCGTCTATAATCAAGGGGCATTTCCTATTCTGGCACTCGCCGGACAAACACTGGAAACCTCTCAACAAATCGTTAAGGCAACTGCTAAAAAAGATATTCCTTTTGGTGTTGGTATTGTTGCAGTTGGCCTGGATGATGAGCTTTTTAAGGCACTTATAGAACTTTTTGAAGAAGCGAAACCAACAATGGTTTTAGTCGGAACACCTCAACTGAATCATGTGACCCGTTTACTGAAGACATCACTTAATGTTTTTGTTCATGCCCCAACACTGGCAATTTTTAAATCTTTATATAAAATGGGATTAAGAAATTTTGTCATTGAAGGAGAAGAAGCCGGTGGTCATGTTTCACGAACAAGCAGTTTAAGTTCCTGGCAAGCTATACTGCATGAGATACGCGACCGTTCACTCCAATCACAGGTACATATTGTCTTTGCTGGTGGGATATATCAACAAGAGGCCTCATCGCTTATTTCATCGATGTTACGCTATTATGGTGTCCGAAACAATATGGCTGTTTCACTACAACTTGGTACAGCATTTCTATCCAGTAGCGAAATTTTATCAAAAAATAAATTATCTCCGGAGTACCAGAGCTTACTGCTATCGACAGATGAAACCGCTGTTACAGGGGAACATTTTTACCGTACAGTTCGTCAATTAAAAACGGATTATGTGCAACAATCCAATCAGGAGGAATTACGACTTTTACATTCTGATAATGACTTTCAGGATCAGAAAAATGACTATTCCAAGTTTTACCGAGGTGGTTTAAAACGAGCAGTCCTTTCAGAAGGCTATAATCCAGATGGCTGTTATCAAGCGGGTGCAATTGCCACCTGCATAAATCGCCAAAGCACTATTGCAGAAATAATCTCATCTGTACTTCAGCTTGAAGAAGAATCAGAAACAAAGGACGAACTTGATGATGCAATCGCCATTGTTGGGGTAAGTTGTCTTTTGCCTGGTGCAAAAGAAGTAAAACAACACTTTCGAAATCTCATGCTGAAACGTTGTTTTATTAAGGAAGCGACTATCGAAGCACTCGACCAAAATCTTTATTATTCTAATGATAGAGATGAGAAAAATACCAGCTATACTAATCTCGCTTCCTTAATTGATGCGTTTGATCGTGACTTAAGTGAATTTCGCATACCCCCTTCTGTGGCAAAAGAGATTTCCAATATTCAGGTACTGACTTTAAAATGTACAAAATCAGCTTTAGCGGATGCAGGTTTTTTCAATCGGCCATTCAGCAAAGAGCGGACAAGTGTATTTTTGGGATCGAGAACAAATCGGTCTATCCATGCAGAAGAAAAACTAAATTGGCTGCAAACGAAAGAGCGTCTTAGCCAGATGGCCAATTCGGATAGCCAATTCATCGACAAGTTATCAGCGCTTTTTGATGACTATGAAGCGGAATTTGATGATTGGGATTTCACTGAAGATACATTGCCAGGTGAACTTGAGAGTATCATTTCATCACGAATTTGTTCAACTTTCGATTTTAAGGGATCATCAAATGTAATTGCTGCTGCATGTGCATCATCACTTGCAAGCATGACAACTGCAATGACAATGTTGCAAAATAATCGCTGCGATGTGGCGATATCCGGTGGTGCTCAAACCGATGTTAATTCCAAAGAATTTATTGAATATGCCAGTATACAAGCACTTTCATCAGTAGGATCATTTCCATTTGAGGAGCGTTCCGATGGTTTTGTACTTGGTGAAGGTGCGGTGATTTATGTGATGAAGCGCTACAAAGATGCGTTACTGCATGGCGACCAAATTTATGCCTTAGTCAGAGGCTGGGGTTCATCCAGTGATGGTGCAGGAAAGGCAATTGCTGCGCCCGATTCTGAGGGACAACTCAGAGCGCTTCAGGCTGCATATGAAGATGCCAATATTGATCCCAAGAAAATACACTATCTTGAGGCTCACGGAACAGGAACAGCTGTTGGCGATAAAACTGAATATCAGACATATGAACAGTTCTTTGGAAATCCGCGTATCGAAGCGGATCTTGAGGCCCTACGATTTGGCACGAGTAAAGCAACGCTTGGACATGTTCGAACTGGGGCTGGAGCAATCGGTACATTATCAACATTATTTGCAATTAACACAGGGTTTATTCCTCCACAGACAAACTTTGAAAAACCCGGGAAAGCAATTAACAATGCAGGGCTAAAAATATGCCCGCGCCCTGTTGCCATCAATAGTGATAGAAGTGAAATAACTGCGGGCGTATCTGCATTCGGTTTTGGCGGCATAAATTATCACCTTATTCTATCGGGCAGTCCGAAAAATCAAAAGCCACCGATTATTGATACCAGCATTGGCCAATTTAAGCAAATAGATAGCTTAACAAGTGATCTGGCATTTTTATTTCCTGGTCAAGGGAGTCAATTTCCCGGCATGTTAGCGGCCTTTAAGGATGATCCTGAGGTAAATGAATTAATGCAACGAGCAGAAACTATTTTTGGCAATTACAATGATGCTCCATTGCGTGATTTATTATTTACGGAAGCTAACCCTGATGAACAAACTGCGCGAGAAGAAAAGCTAAAAGAAACAGCAATCACCCAGCCTGCGCTATTTTTGACATCAGCGGTTTTAATTAATAAAATAAAAGCACTTAATATTTCACCGGCAATGGTTATTGGCCATTCTCTTGGTGAATACTGTGCACTGTATGCCAGTGAGCTTTTGAGTTTTGATGATGCATTTCGACTCGTCTGCATTCGTGGACAAGTAATGGCTAAGAAAACGGACAAACAAGAGGCGATGCTATCTCTCAAGCTTGATCAATATATCGCTGAATCATTAATTAAAGAAATCGATGGTTATTTAAGCTGTGCAAACTTTAATGCCTATAACCAAACTATTATTTCAGGTGAATTAGATGCCATTGACAAACTATATACACTGGCAAAACAACGTGATATTGCCTGTATCAAATTAAATGTAAATCGAGGCTTTCACAGCCAGCTGGTTTCAGATTGTGTCACCCCCATGGAAAATGCTTTGGCAGCAGTCTCATTCAATTATCCAACAGTACCAATCCCTGCGAATATCTCACGCGATATATTCCCCTTTGATTCAGAAAAAACGGGCACGCAAATGTCAAAAGCATGCAGGCAGAAGACGATTGAATTATTAGAAAAACAAATAGATAATCCAGTCGATTTTATTTCACAAATTAATCTTGCCTATGAATCAGGAATCAGACGTTTCATCGAACTTGGGCCGAAGTCGATCTTATGTCGTTTAACCGATAGTATCCTTGATGGCCGACCGGTACAAACAAATTTTATATTAACTGAAAATAGCAACCCTTATGAATTATTAGAAGATTTAGCAACAAGACTTAATGAGGATGTAAAAATCAAGCGTTCAGCACCGCCGCATTCAAGTAGTCGAAAAAGTAAACCAAAGCAGCGCACAATAACAAAGCCTGACAGAAAAGCTCAAATGAGTATCAGTGAATCAATTAGACAGGTGGTTATGGAGGTCTCCGGCTATGAAGCAGAGCAAATCAACGATGATTCTGAATTTGAACGGGACCTTGGTATTGACTCATTAAAGATGTTTGAAATTCTTGCATACTTACGTGGTTCTATCTTACCTGAAGAAATTACAAATTTCAGAGAATTAACCTCTCTTTCTAAAATCCGTAAGGTTGCAGAGACCTACCAGCTAGATCAATTAGTAAACACTGACGGTGACAATGATGAGGAGGACTTGGATTGCTATAAGTTCAAGATGAAAAATATGGGAACACTGAATACGACTTTCGACAGTGCTAATAGCTATTTTATTGATGAGAGTTTACTTACAGAAAAAGAGCACGGTCAGCTCCATTTCCCAAAAGACACCAAGAGTAATAAAATTATTATACTGCATAAACAATCCAGCAACAACCCAAGCTTAACAATCCTACTGGCAGAACTACTGGTCAAGATACAGGGATATCTCGATCGATTTGAAAATGACAAAAATGCTCAAATACACATCATTAGTTTTTGTGCTCAAGACGACTATTATGATAGTGCGTTTTATTCAGAAACAGGGTTTATCAGATCAGCTGCAAATGACAATCCAGACTATCAATTCACCTATAGCCATATTGACAGAACACTGCCTAATGAAAATGACATTAGAGCAATCGTAAACGAGCGCATTATTGGCCTACATCTTAATTCTGACGGGCAAAAATTTGAAGGTCGTTTATATGAAGTGGATGGTATTTTTGCGACAGCAGAAAGTCTGCCTCAACACTTAACTGCGAATGATACCATATTATTCACGGGCGGTGCTAAAGGAATAGGTGCAAGTATCAGTGCCTATTTACTGGCGAACAGTTCAGTAAATTTAATCATTGCAGGCAGACAAAGTAAGCCAGAGCCCTGGATATTAGACTATCCGGAACGGGTGAAATATCTATCTATGGATGTCTGTGATTTAGCTGCGATGGAAACTTTAAAACTCAATGAAATGGGCATTAATTTAGTGTTTCATTCTGCGGGTGTTGTTAAGCGTAATCACTTCCGTAATAAAACAAAAGAAGAAGTAGTTGCGGTTATGGATACCAAAGCTAAAGGACTTGACAATTTAATCGACTCAATTGGCGATTCATTAGAAGGACTCATCTTATTCTCATCAACAAACTCGCATAAAGGAAATTTTGGTCAGGCAGATTATGCTGCTGCCAATGCAGTGTTGAATGGGCGCAATCGATCAGGATTGCCAACGCTTGCCATTTGTTGGGCGGCCTGGGGCGAAGTTGGACTGGCATCCTCGGGTATAATTAAAGATATTCTGACAACGAGTGGTGCCTCATTAATAAAAACAAAACCAGGCGTTGAGATGTTTGCAAAACTTTTAAGTGGATTCCTCCAGTCACCACCTCAAGGTACTGCAACTGTGGCAGTCGCAGGTCCAAAACAACCCGGCTACTTTATGCCAGAAGAGATATTGATTAAAAAAGGTCAGGAACCCTTACTTAAGAATTATTCATTATCAGACCCAGATCAAATGATTAATGAAGCTGTCCTGATGAATTTTGAGGAAAATCAAGTTATAAAAGAACATGTATTCAGTGATAAGATCATCATGCCAGGTTGCATTATGTTACGATCTATTTTTGCACCAATGCTTCAATCCATCGTTCATCCACAATCACAATGCTTGAAATTAGCAGAGTGCCAATTTTTTATGCAATTTGCAACGACAGACAATGAATTAAAACAACTAAATTGTTATCGTCAAAATAATTATTTTAAGCTTGAGCTAGAAGAAAATGGCAAAGTTCTGCCAATATTCAGTACCTGTGCAAATCCCATTGAATATTCCAAGGCGCTGGAACAAAAGCACCAGGACTTATTAACTGAAATGCAGAAAGAAGATGATTGGCAACTGTTGCCACTCGAAGCACGAAATATCGAAAATCCATACGCTTATACAGATGAATTTGGTGACGGCTTTAAGGTTCTCAATGTAAGCTATAATGGCAAGATTTTCAAAAATTACCTACCCTTGGACTATGCCATAAATAATCCATCTATTTTAACCCGTCCGGCATATATTCCTTATCTTCTGGAATCCGTTTTTCAACTTGGAGGAAGGTCGGGCTATGTAAACCTCGACAATGACAATAAATATATGCCTAAATCTGTCGAAGCAATTTATATTTTTGAGGAACGCTGTCATAAAGCAACTGAAACTACCGCATTTTGTAAAGTAAAAGAACAGTCAAAAGAAATCATTTCAGATATCATTGTGATAAACCAAGACAATGAAATTATCTTGTGCCTG
>JABSQK010000078.1 GCA_013215875.1 Lentisphaeria bacterium | reverse complement strand
TTATTTGCCGCCATTGAACAGAGGTCTTCCACCGCTTCAAAGGCAATTCCTGACTCTTTTAGCTGCGTTAATACATCTGCCTTTACATCCGCATCAATAACCTTGGCAAATGCACAATTACAATATAAAACTTTGGATTCACATTCCATAGCTCTTACAAATACCACATGAAGCCCATTTTGAAAGGGGTTTGAAAGAAGTATTCGGCAGGGAATTGTCGGTATTTTAATATATATAACCAAATGGGAGTCGAAAGTCAGATAAATTCAGCCTCCATCCAGCTTTGAGCATAAATGGCACAAATGATGCGAAATAGGATGAAAAACTATCATTGGGCTTGTATATGGAGCGAAATTTTCTACACACATTAAATCGGCATAGCATCGACATAATGGGTATTATGTTTGGTTTAGAGATCGCAGCAGAAGATATATTTCTCGAAAGTCCTCGGCCGCCCCTGGATAAAAAATATATAATATTACTCGGCCTGTCCAATCCGAAATATCAGTCACAACTCATATTCTCCATGACTGGAGCATTTGTTCTTGAACATCTATTAATTGATATGCTGGACGATGGAGAAGAAGACGATGAAATGATAATAGACTCTCTTGGGGAATTTGCGAATACAGTCGCCGGTTCATTCATCGAAGATGAAAAATTAAAAAAAGTATACGGACAATTCGAATTACACACGCCGATGGTATGGGATATGGGTTATGGTCGCTTGCCCCATTTTATAAAATCAGATGGCATGCATAGTTCGCTCATTCATAATGAAATGCGGATCATGACTTATTTTTCTGCGAAAGAATTAAAAACAATTCAAACGAAAATACAAACGGAAACTATAAGCACCAACGAATTGAGAGAACTTGGACTTTAAGTTTATAAGTTCATGTATTGCGGCGAGTTAAAACGTGCGGGTAATTCCCACAGAGTAGCTCAGGTCCTTTTCCAATTGTATGCCATCGACATTTTCGTGAATGGGTATAGAAATATTCGCATAGAATTGCCAATCATCTTTCAGGTAGGTAAAACCTAGACCTGCGCAGATTGACTCTCGCGCATATTGATCGGGATCCGCCATGGGACTCATACCGAAAACAAGTTCGTCATCTTCACCTGATATATTTCCCTTTGATTCGTAATCTAAGCGCACAATAATGGCTTTGCTGGCATCCAGAAAATAGGTTATCCATCCAGTCGCTTTAAATTCATCACCTAAATGATAGCCACGATAATTGTCGTAGAGCCGCAATCTTGCATTGGCATAAAAACCCAGGGTGTGAAGTTCGTATATGTGGATATAGGTGAGCGCTATTCTTGGATCTACTGTTCCTGACCCGAGCTGCATACCATAGGGCAAGATCATATCCGCAGCCATGGGTGTATCATCTCTGTGATTAATTTTTGCAGTCGGAATAGACAAGCCTGCGGATATGATAAATTGATTAGTATCCGTGTCTTCCAGCGCATATAAAATATCCACAGTAAAATCTCCAATACCAGAGCTATCAGTGCTAAACGGTGTATCTACCATCATCATACGACGATTCAGATCCATCGATTTTGTTGTGGCGTCTATCATGAACATCAGGGTAATGTCATCTGTCGGAGCGTACATCACACCCAGTACATCCATCGACATATCCATCGATTTGGGAGCGACCATATAAGCTGCATTCGCATCTGCCAGAGAGAGTTCAGAACTACCATCAAGTAAACCTTCTTTTGCCATATTCAGATGCATGATTCGGACCATTATATCACCTTTTTCATGCATGTGATGTATGTTGTGTGGCGAGGCAAGCTTGAGTTTGATATCCATGGTGAAGAGCTCGCGAAATTTTTCATCTTCCATTTCATATATGGACAATTCATCTTCTTGAGCCATTAAAACCAGACTCAATAAAAGTGACATAAAGAAACCGATGGCTTTACTAAAAACGGTCATCACAATCCTACTTTTAAAGTTAAATTATCCGTCATTCGTGATACCGCATAATTTGTACCAAGTACCTTGAATTGACGTTGAATTTTGGGTAATTTTTCCGTATTTAGAGAGCCTGTTCCTGGTATGAATAATGCGCGATTATGAGCCATGAACAAATCAAATACATCTATAATTTTAA
>JABSQK010000779.1 GCA_013215875.1 Lentisphaeria bacterium | reverse complement strand
TCGAATCGGGACGCTAACCTTTGAATCACCCTCTTCGTCCACGTACAGCGTATGGGCAAGTCCCATTTGTTTGAGGTTGGACAGACAGGCCGTTCTGTTGGCTAGTTCCTTGGCCCGGCCGAGAGCTGGGAGAAGCATGGCCGCCAGAATCGCGATGATGGCAACCACCACCAATAGCTCGATGAGTGTGAATCTCATCATGCTTGCCTTCAGCTTGCGTGACTTCGGCTGGCAAGCCGGATGCATCGTTAATATGGCTGTTCTCTTTCGCATAACCTAACATTAGCGCTACAATGTTAGTATTCAAGTTAATCTCGCAAATCGTGTGCATATGTTGCTCATGCATGATAGCCTCAGGCTAAGCGCTTTTCATTCTCAGTTTCAGAATCCGGTTTACGGGTTATAGTAGGGGATGATCAGATTCAGCCCCATAACACCTGTGCTTCTTACATTGGCAATTTTTTGCCTATCCGGTTGCAGTTCGATTCAGGTTTTGAATACTCAGCTGAAGACAGTGCAGGGCACTACGCCTCTGATTGTCTTAAAGAATAAATGCTTGACTGTAACAGTGGCGCCAAAACTTGGGGCTAAGGTTCTGTCGATAACAGATCGCGATGGCTTTAACTACCTCTCTCGAAGCAAGATTCCTTATCGTACTCGCACTGTAGACTCTAATTTCGGTGATACGGAATTCGATGGTATTGATGAGTGTTTTATGAGCATCGGTTCCAGCATTTATCCCGAAGGCAGTCGCAAAGGGCAAAAGATTCGTGACCATGGTCCTTTGCCTTATTCCGCCTGGAAACGGGTAGCGGGTCCAGGAATAGTCCTTGAGGCAGATATGAAAAAATGGTCGACCCGAATGCGACGGTCTATTACGCTTAAAGAAAACTGCCTTCGCTTGGATTACACATTGGATAACTATGGCAAGGAAGACCTGGTTTTTATGTACGCTTTCCATCCTCTGTTTTGGGTCGATACTGGCAGTCAATTGCATTGGCCGGATTCACTGAATGTGAAACCAAGTTATGCCTTTGAAAATTTTCTTAAAAAGCAAGGCGATGAATTGATCTGGTCGCAAATGAAAAACGGTTATGGCAAAGCATTCAAATCGGATCAATTCCTTCGTGATAGAAAAAGATTCTATAAATATTTTACCTGTGATCCGGCCCTAAGTGAAGTTGAACTAACTCATGCCAACAATAAGAAACTTGTTCTGAAATGGGATAATAAATTCACACCCTATGTTGCAGTCTGGTGCAGTGAAGGAAACGTCAACGGGCATCATCATCTCGGGGTAGAACCAACGACGGCTCGATACGATACGCTTGAGCAGGCGGTGAAACACAATGAAGCATCACGACTAAAGGCCGGGAAATCCATGTCCTGGTTTTTTGAAATCGTCATTGGGGACAACTAAGATTTCGACTAGCTGAAATATTAGAGCCAATTCTTTTAATTTGCAAATGCTGGTCAGACTCACATGGACAAAAATGTTCTCTTACTTACTATGCCAGGTAAGGACCTGACTGGGGTAAAGAGAAACGGTTTTCTTGGTCAGCGCTTCACCGCTGATCGCATTAGTGAAGTTCTCGCCAGGCAGGGTAATGGCCACATCAATGGCATCGTTTAAACCCACATTTATGACTGCATACCAAGTGCCATGGGCCTTGGTTTTGTATTCACGAACCAATACCTCTTTGTTAGAAGAGACAGCACCCAAAAGTTTACTGGGAACCGCAGGTAATGACATAAATGCTTGATTAAAGGCACGTGCATATTCAGGAAAACCTGATGTATATAAGGATCCAGCCATGTAGCCGATATAACGTGGGTCGCCATAGGCCAATGAACGCGCTTCAGCCAGCATATGGTAGACACCGGCATTGTCTACATCGCAGACGTAATAGCCGACCGGACTTTTTTTATTGATCGTCATGGCATTCTCATTCAATACATAATGGCGAACAATCGCCAGACCACTCTTGACTCGGAATTGATCAAAAGGTTTCGTACTGCTGACCGTATAAAGACGATTGAAGCCGTAAGACATAAAGATACCTTCTGTATCTTTATAGCGTTGTGGATCGGCCCGGGGTATGGAGTGCTGCCATTCCCAGCCGCCCCAAGTGAAGCGTGGCGAAATCTGGGAAAGTCCGGATAGATTATTCTTGACAGCTTTGGAATAAGGGAACGTTTTCTGTTTGCCCCATATTGCTGGACTGTCAGTAACAATTCCAGCTTTTCCAATACCGGTGCCACCTTCTGATGAATCTGATGTAAAAAGCACAATACCATCTTTAACTCCAGCTTTGTTGCGGATGAAATCCCGAGTGGCGATCAGAAACTTGCGTCGTTGGCCAAACCACCAGTCCAGATAGTTCCCGTAAAGTGCTTTGTTCTTGATCAACTGTGCACGGGTGGGGGTGGCAGTTTTT
>JABSQK010000778.1 GCA_013215875.1 Lentisphaeria bacterium | reverse complement strand
AGGAGAGGGGTATATTCACTCATGCTTGTTACTCTTTTGGGTTAGTGGTTTTTCTCAAGGTAACGAGCATTTTTATTTTAAAAAGAAAAAGGATAAAAAATCCTTAAGGAAGTGCCATTAGGCCTTCGACCTGGGCTAGCTTACTAAATGATATTTCCTTACTTTAAAAATTGAATCCAAAACTTATTCAACAATAAGTTATGTCTTGACTGGTCCCTTTCTCCTTATTTTCAAATCCCTGGCATGATTGTTGCGCTATAAAAATAAAACATAAAAACTGGCATAAATTCCGGAGGATTTATCATGCAAACCGACACAATTGAAAAAAGCAAAATTTCAAACACCGAAACAGAGGGTATTCAGAGAGAACCGGATATCTATGATTCCATACAATTTCTTCAAAATGCCCTAATCAACGATCCGACCAATTGTGACGACCAATGCAACCTGGCTATTTGTTACGGGTTGATATATGAAATGGATAAATCAATTGAGTTGTTCAGCAAGATACTGGATGAAAGCCCGGGCTTCTTACCCGCACTGGACAAACTCGGACGTGCTTTAATTATCTGGGGACATCAAGTGGGTGCGACAGGTTGGTTTTCCATTTACGAAGCAGCATATTTATATCGACTGGTTCGCGAATTAGAAAATCCAGCTCCGGTGATTATCGAACTTGGCAGTTGTTTTGGACTCAGCAGTATGATCATCGCAAAAGCACTTTCAAATAAACCGGATGCATTGATATATTGCATCGATGCCTGGGAAGAGGATGGCTCAAGTGTATCTCAAGATACGCGGGAGTTTGTTCAAGATAAGGCAAAGTCGAATATTAGCTTTTTTGAGATCTTCCAAAACAATATGAAAGAGTTCAATGTCGATCATCAACTCATACCCATAAAAGCCTATACCTCAGATGTAGCAAAAATTTGGACACAGGAAGCAGATCTTATCTTTGTCGATGCAGACCATAGTTATGAAGGTGTCTGCAACGATGTGAGTGACTGGAAAGACTGCGTCAAAGTCGGCGGGCAAATATTGCTGCATGATGTGAAATTAGAGTGTGCCGGTTCTGATGAGGATTCCGCACCCGGTCGTGTAGTCAATGAATTATTGGGAGAAAATTCCAATTTCTCAAGCGGCACGTTAGTCGACTCACTTTACCTGGCCGAACGGTTGCGATAATTCATAGCTACGCGAGAAGTTACTGTGGAGCAATATTATTATTGCTCAGTAGGTTTGTCTTACCTATATACTAATTTCGAGATCCATAGTTCCCAGGCTTTTTGAAATTTGACCATGTCCTTTCCTTCTGCACCCAAAATAGTGACGAGTGTATCATAACCCGACGGATCTTTCTTAGCGTTTTTTACAAAACTCTTATAGTATTTTCGCAGAAGTTTTTTCTCTTGCAGATAATAACACAAGTAGCGTGCTTGAGCATAATTATTTCCTCCATAAAATTGGTTCGAGCTAGTTGATAAAAGCTTTTTGAAGCTCATCAATCCACCTTTTATCTGTGTCTTAAGGCCTTTTAAGCGCCAATTAGTAAATCCCACTATTTGCCCGTTGCGCCTGCCACTTTGTTCATAAAGCGAAGCCAGGCCTTCATTAAACCAGGCCGGGCATTCATCGAAGTTTGCTTCCATAAACGGATGCACCATTTCGTGTACCAGAGTGCCACCACCCGTGGCAATATTCATAACCAGAGCATTATTAGCTGAGCTGTAATAACCATAGGGCGTAGTCGGTTTATCCCGCCAGAGTTTCCAGCAATATTTCCTGTAGCTCGCTTTGTCTTTAAATAAATAGATTGTAAGTAATTTCTTGGGATCCTTTGCAAAATAGGATTTCTTTAAATGAGCCGTTGCCCAAGCAACTGTTCGTTTACTGCGCTGTTGGACAACCATGGAATTTTCATCACCCACAATCAGAAATGGTTTTTCTATGACATAGCTAAAGTTTTTGGGCAGCAGTTTTTTCAAACGCATGACTTCCTGTGCATAGTCAGCATTTGTAAATCCAGTATCCGGCTTTTGTTTCTTAACATTTGCAGGGTCCATGGTAAAACGTATAAGCGACCATTTCTTTTTATCATATTTCAGTGGCCAGAGTTTCTTAAACATTTTCAGGGACATGCGCTTGTAAGGTGATTTGGCGAGTGCCGGTTCATGATAAATCACCTCATCCTTTTTTGGGTCGTAGCCAACAATCAAACGAAAATGTTCAGTGGTATTTGGCTGATCATTATAATGCATACAAACGATGGAACTGATCCCCTTTTTCAAATTACCATAAAGTTTAAGCCATTCCTCATTAATCTCTTGTTCTGAACCCGCCTTTACAGTATGAAATATCTTCCCGGTTTTAAATCCCAAGCCTTGAATGGCAACTTTCAGTTCGCGCGTATAACAGCCACGCCCTTCCAGTGGACTGAGCCATGATTTGTTAAAGACCATATCCTGGGTCACGTTTTTGTAGCCCAGCTTTTGCATCAACATGGCCACGCATGCCTCGCCACAAAAATCCGGCTTCTGTTTTATATGGGGAATCGACTTAATTACAACCGTTTGTGATTCAGCTGCCAGCAGCAGCTGAACCATTAATAAACAAATGAACTTTCTCATACCACACTCCGATTACGTTTTTTATAAAAGACAGCCATTATCCTCAAAAAACAAGATTCAGCTCATATTTTCTTTATATCCCCTTTACGTATTGACACTTGCAGGTAAATTCCCTGCTTAATTCGGAGCATTCGACATGTCGGAAATAGTATACGGCGAACAAGATATTGACTGGTACCGCAGCCCCATTGACCCTGACTTATTAGAGTCCTTAAATAAGCGCAGCAATTTTAAGGGTCTCATTCAAGGCGGTGGCCACCTGCTTATATGTGCCGCAACCGGTTCATTGTGCTTTTATATATGGAGTCAGGTATTTACCTGGTACTGGCTGCTGCTCTTTATTCCTGCACTCTATCTGCATGGTACCGTTTGTCATTTCATGGTAAATGGTGTGCATGAGCTCGTTCATGGCACAGTATTCAGGAGCAAATGGCTCAATCAGCTTTTTGTGCATGTCATGGCGTTCATTGGCTGGACCAACCACTATGCCTTCTGGGCGAGTCACTCCGAACACCATAAATACACTTTAAATCAACCCGATGACCAGGAAGTGATTCTGCCAACAACATTTAAATTCAAGGACATCGTCCTGAGTATTTTTATCAATGTATTAGCAATCAAACCCATATTTTTCGGAACAATGAAGACTGCCACTGGTGATTTTGGCGGCGAATGGGGCCGACATGTCATGGAGGATAAACCCAGCCACGGGCATACAAAAAACTGGGCCCGATTCATTCTCTTTGGCCATGCAGTAATTATTGGACTATCGATATGGCAGGAATTGTGGATACTGCCACTCTTGCTGTGTTTTACACCTATGTATGGTGGCCTGCTCTTCTTTCTGCTCAACAATACCCAGCATGTCGGTTTACGCGATTCGGTGAATGACTTTCGCTTAAATTCCCGCACCATATTACTCAACCCCATACCGCGCTTTCTCTATTGGCAAATGAATTATCATATTGAGCATCATATGTATGCGGCTGTACCCTGCTACAATCTTCATAAGCTGCACAAAGCCATTAAAGATGATTTACCGCCCTGCCCCAATGGCATCGTCGCTACCTGGTTCCAGATCATCGGCATTTTACATCGGCAGAAAGAAGATCCAAACTACGCATATACTCAGCAGATTCCTCAACTCGTGAAAGAGCAGGAAGCGGATCAATCAAAAATTGAACCGATGCTGCAAAAAGATAGCGCCCCAAAGAAAAAGAAATCCATCAAAAAAGTTATGGCAAAAATCTGGCAATGCACGGTCTGTGGCTTTATCTATAACGAGGCACTGGGATTGCCCGAAGAAGGCCTTGCCCCAGGCACTGCCTGGGAAGATATTCCAGATGACTGGTGCTGCCCCGACTGCGGTATTTCAAAGTCGGACTTTGAAATGAAAGAAATAAAAGAAACAGAAATAGTCGCATCTGAAAATAACGATACAGAATCTAAGAAAAATGACACTGAAGGCAACACAGTTGCAGAAAACAGTGTTGAAGAAAATCCAACAACAGAAAGTGAAGGAAAAGATATGTCAGAAAATAGTAGTGATGCAATAGTCATCGTCGGCAGTGGCCTTGCGGCATATAGCGTCGCACGCGAATTCCGTGCCTTAAATAAAGAAAAGTCAGTGACCATTATTAGCCGCGATGGTGGCGAATTCTATTCCAAGCCTATGCTCTCAAATGCCCTGTCCAAACAACAGGATAAAGAGAAGCTCACAATGAAAACTGCCGATACCTATGCGGGCGAAATCAATGCAACGATTAAAGTACGCACCAGTGTCGACAGTATTAACCGCGATGCAAAAACCCTCACTTGCGGCGATGAAACAATTCCCTATGGCAAACTCGTTTTGGCACTCGGAGCCGATCAAATCATTATTCCATTTGAAGGCGATGCTACAGACGAAATTATCCGCGTGAATGATCTCGATGATTTCGATAGCTACCATGCAAAACTTCAGGGTGAAAAACATGTGCTCATTATTGGTGCAGGCTTGATTGGTTGCGAATTTGCCAACGACCTCTCCGTTGCCGGACACAAGGTAACAGTCATCGACTTAGCCGATACCGCACTTTCAAGTCTCTTGCCTGCTGATATGGGTAATGCATTAAAAGACAAGCTCAGTGGAATCGGTGTCGATTTCAGGCTTGGCACCTCAGTAAAAACAGTCAACAAAAACGGTGATGCTTATACCTGCATTCTCGCGGATGGCACAGAGATAAATGCTGATATGGTTATTTCTGCAATAGGCTTGCGCTCCCGTACGGAACTCGCTGCCAACTCTGGTCTCGAGGTTAACCGTGGCATCGTTGTGGATACAAAACTGATGACTGGTGATGACAGTATTTTCGCTCTAGGTGATTGTGCAGAAGTCGATGGATCCGTGATGCTCTTTATTATGCCAATTAGTTTTGGTGCCCGGGCTATTGCTCAAACACTCAATGACAATCCCACTGATGTTAAGTATCCGGTGATGCCTGTCATCGTAAAAACACCTGTACTGCCTCTTCAAATTGCCAGCCCTAAAATGGGTGTCGATGGCGAATGGAAAGTGGAAGGTGAGGTGCCAAATCTTATTGGGCGCTACTTCGATACAAGTGGAAGGCTTATCGGTTTCGCACTCCAGGGTGAATCAATAAAAGAAAAAATGACCCTCGTAAAAGAAATGGCTTAACTGGGCATCGTAGCCTCCAGGCTCGAACATTTTATCAAGTAGGCCGGGCTCTCCGAGCGCGGCCATAGCAAATTCGGCGATATTGAAGTTTTTAAGTAGCCGCGACACGCCGTGGTGCGGAATAGCAGTTTCGGCATTCAAGCTCGCCGGTTTTAAGTAGGCCGGGCTCTCTGAGCGCGGTCATAGCAGATCCGCCATTCAAGGTCTTCATAGCGAGCAATAAAAATAGTGCCATCAGTAACTTTCTGGGCGGCATGCAACCTAGACTAAAAAAGCCATGTAATAAGTAGAAGTGCCGGCAAAATAACAATAAAACTCCAGTGCCAGTTATGTAACTGGCAAATCAGTGTAATCAATCACACTGAAATATGACGATTTTAAATTGGTAAATATTTGACAATCTTGCTGAACGTCCCATTATAACAATTCTAAATAGGGGTATTTATAACGATGATT
>JABSQK010000777.1 GCA_013215875.1 Lentisphaeria bacterium | reverse complement strand
CACTTTACCCGGGGTATTACCAACGGCATTCTTATTGAAAATTTTCTCGACGGCTGTTAATCCCTGGCCTTCATGGGAAATTTCTTTGGATGGGGCATACACTGGTGGTACATCGATACCCAGCACTTTTGCGGCAAAGGTCTGCAGCTTTTTGCCGAATACAATGGCGTAAGAACCACTCGCCTTCATAAATTCGAGTTTTCGAGCTGTTAGCGCACTGGAAATATCGATCAGCTCTTTGTCACCTTGATACAACTTTTTCTCTTTGGTGTTGATGGTCAATACCGTGCCCGTATCAACAGAGTACAACTGCTCCAGCACCGCTTCACCATCTTCATCACGTACCACGTTGCCATCAGCATCCACTTTTTTGGCCCAGTTATTCAGATCAATACCGATTCCACCGGTAACGTCAACAGTCGTCAGGAAAATCGGCGCAATGCCATTGGTACCTGCAACGATAGGCGCGAAATTGATAAATGGCACATAGGGGCTTGATTGTTTACCGATCCAGAGCGCTACGTTGTTAACACCAGACATTCGTGATGAGCCTACGCCCATGGTACCTTTTTCTGCAAGTAGCATCACTCGCTTGTCCGGGTGCTGTTTCTGCAAAGCCAACAATTCTTTTTGTCGTACTTCATCAAATTCAAACATACATTTACCGTGTAATTCACGGTCTGAGCGGGAGTGTGCCTGGTTTCCTGGAGAAAGCAGGTCAGTTGAGATGTCACCTATTCCAGCAACATAAGTCACAATTTCGATCTCTTCCGGGATGTCTGGAAGCTGTGTAAAGAACTCAGCTTTTGCGTAGCTGTCGATGATGTCTTGGGCAATTTGGTTGCCCTGCTTGTAGGCTTCTTCGAGGCGTTCGGTATCTGCGTCATAGAGGAATACCAGTGTTTTAAGAACGGTTGCCGCTTGTTCTGCAATCGTCTGGTCTTTTCCCAATGCCAAATCAAGCAATACCCTGATTGATGGGCCACCCTTCATGTGTGACAGTTGCTCGAAGGCGAACTCTTGGGAAATCTCGGATACAGTCACCTTAGCCAAGATAATGTCTTTCAAAAATACTGCTTTGACAGCTGCAGCGCTGGTTGTACCAGGCAAGGTATTGTAGATAAAAAAGTCTAAAGAGTCTTTGCGATGAGGATTCGCTTCATCCTTAATGTTATTAATAATCGCTTCCGTTAACTCGGTAGAGTCGATTGGCTTAGGGTGAAGACCTTCTTTTTTGCGGTCTTCAATTTCACTTAGATAGTCAGAGTAGATACTCATAAAATCCTTTTCTCCAATTCGTTTAAAACTTATCCGTCAGTTATGCAACCATCAGTGGCAGACGAAACGGTTTTATAGTATTTATACAATACACCTTTTTTGTATTTCAGCTCTGGTGCGACCCAGGCTGCACGACGCTCGTCGAGCACATCTTCAGACAGGTCCACATCCATTAGGTTTGATTCGGCATCAATTGTAATAATATCGCCATCGTGAACCAGTGCTATTGTTCCGCAATCTTGCGCTTCTGGTGTCACATGCCCGACAACAAAGCCATGAGTACCACCGGAGAAACGGCCATCGGTAATTAGAGCAACACTATCGCCGAGTCCCGCACCCATAATCAATGCGGTGATTTTCAGCATTTCGCGCATTCCGGGACCACCTTTGGGGCCCTCATAACGAATAATGATTACATCACCTTTCTCCACCTTGCCATCCTGAATTGCAACGAGGCAGGATTCTTCACCAT
>JABSQK010000776.1 GCA_013215875.1 Lentisphaeria bacterium | reverse complement strand
TATCGCCTAAGTCCATTCCAATTGTCCATTCCTGTGTTACTGTAGTCATTGCTGAGCTCCTGTATTTGGCACTTCGAGTGCGTTGTTGTTGACTGCTAATGTAGCACATCGTAGGAGCTCAGCATTCTCATACTATCTAAGTAGAAAACGGCCTCTCGCTTATTGACATTGAGGCAGATTGCACTACTTTTGCTGACCTTCCATTTATGGAACCAATTTAATAACTATGACACATTATGTATATCGTTGATTGAACCATTAAATAACTATGATCAGCGAACATTAACTAAAGGAACACTGGATGAAACCGACCTATAATCCGTCGAATAGACGTAGAAAAAGAAAAATTGGATTTCGCAAGCGCATGCAGACCAGTAATGGCCGTGCAATAATTCGTCGTCGCAGACAGAAAGGCCGTAAGCGCCTGACTGCCTAGAATGACTGCACCACGCCAAATTGGTAGTGGTTCCCTCGATGGTCATGTACCATTAAAAAGCTCTGAATTTCAAGATGTAAAAGAGCGGGGAGAATCGTTTGCAGGATCATTCGTTGTTATGGGAATTCTTGAAGCCAAGGATAATCAAACACGACTCGGCATTGTTGTTGGACGAAAATTCGATAATCGTGCTGTCCAGCGCAACAGAGCTCGCCGCCTCATACGAGAAGCATTCAGACTACTAAGACACGGAGTGGACAAACCCGTTTGGATTGTAGCAATTTCAAGGAAACGATTAAAAAATGCAAGTATACAAGATGTACAAAATGATTTTATTAAGGTGTTTAAGGAAGCAGGGATATGGCGTTCATCTTAAAGCTGCCAAGCAAAATTCTTTTGCTTCTTGTACGCTTTTATCAGCTTTGCCTATCGCCTTTTATACCCTCATGTTGCAGGTTTACACCAACTTGCTCTGCTTATGCCGCAGATGCATTGAAGTTACACGGGGCGATAAAGGGCTGCATTTTAAGCATGTATCGAATTGGACGTTGCCAGCCACTATGCAAAGGCGGCCACGATCCTGTACCCGAAAAATTTGTATTATTTAAGAAGAAGAATTAATGGACAGTAAAGATAAGTTTATAGTTATTGTATTATTTATAATACTGGGAATGTGGTTTACGAATCAATTCAAAAAAGCACCCAAACCAGGTACTCAGGGCACAGGTACGGGTACTACACAATCAGATAGCACAGTCCAAAAGACCGTAGGGAAAAACCCGGAAAATCCTGAAAATCCAAAAAACCAGGGAACAGATACTACCAAACCTGTCACATTGATTGCCAAGCCCGAAATAAATCTCCTGGAAACATTTAAGGACTTAAAAGCCGCAGAAAAACAAACCTTAAAAATGAACGGTCTATGCGATATTATTATCGATCCGGAAAAAGGGGGAATTGTAGATGTTTCCCTGAAGAATTATAAATCGGAAGACAAGCTGACGAACTTTCATTTGGGGCTCGAAGACTATCCTATGTTGGCTTTAGAGGGCAGTCTCGGCGAAGATGGAAAGGGAAAGCTAGAGTTCAGCCATGCATTGATTCTTAAATCCACAGATACGGAATTGAAGATCGAGCGCCAGCTAAAAGGCACAGACCTTGTTATCATACAGCACTGGATTATCGATTATGGATATACAATTAAATATTCTGTAACGATTGATAACCGCGGCACATCAGCTATAAAAGTACCTAAATTGCAGCTCAATGCTGGAACTATGTCCCCTATGGATACGCCTAAGGGCTTTTTCGGTGCTGGCGGTATCGACCAGCGAATTCAATTTTTGGAAATAGGCGAGGATGGCTCTGATTATGAACAAATACAAAAAGTCCAAAATTTCTCAGGTGATAAAAAGGAACTCGCCGATGAAATTAAGGCGCTTCATCTAACCTGGCTGTCCATTCAGAATAAATTCTTTTTGAGTATTCTTTCAAATGGCGACCTGACAGGCAGTACATTTAAGACAGTTAAATACGGGGATGAGGAAGATAAGAGGCATGTCTTAATCGGCTATGTTTCCCTGAAACAGGAGCTTCTTAATCCAAAAGAGAAGACGATCATCATT
>JABSQK010000775.1 GCA_013215875.1 Lentisphaeria bacterium | reverse complement strand
GAAGGTGCGATCGCAGGAATGCTCGTTGGTATATTGAGTACTGCGGCATACGTGATTTACTTCAAATTCCTTGGTGGCGATCCAAAAGACTATATTTGTGGCATACATCCGAACTCCTTTGGCGCCATAGGCATGTGCTTGAACTTCATCACAGCAGTGATTGTTTGTTCATTTACCAAGCCACCACCACAGGAAATACAGGATTTGGTTGAGCACATCCGTATACCTAAAGGAGCTGGCGACGCTTCGGATCATTAAGAATCGCGAGATTATAACTTAGCTTAGATTTGTGAAACAGGACACTGTAATCAGTGTCCTGTTTTTTTTGCGGGGTTGATCAGATCTGTGAGCGTTCACAGGAAATTATTTCGTATAAAAGAGTCGTTTAGAAGCAGTAAGACTGCATTTTTGATATTTACTGTAAGCAGCAGATGCCTGAAAATGAATCTGCTTGTTCCCAAGTTTGTAGACCCAAGCACTTAATGCTGCTTCTAAAGTATATGCCTCCGGAGCCATGAACTGTGTGGTTAAGAGCAGTGGCGAGGCATTCAAACTTTTTAGATAGCGACCAAAATACTGCTTGCTTTTGCAGGCCAGAATTATCGCATCTATTTGTTTCTTTGGCTTCAATTCTGCCGTCTTCAATTTAAAGTCCATCAAGCCATTATGCCCAATATAAATATTTAAATCCGCAGATTTGGTTTTGGAAAATGCCTCAAAAAAATCTTTCGTGCATTGTTTAATTGCTGATCCACGATATGCATCTGCAGTAAACCAAACATCTTTATTTTTGTGTTTAAATATGATCCGTTCAAGAATTGACTTGCTTGGATTCTTAATAGTTTTTTCTAGTTTCCAGGCTGAACTTCGCTTAAACCAGGTTTTTATCCCGTACATTGCTCCCCAATATAAATTTGTTCGAGGTGAATCCCCATCGCCAAGTGTTTTGGAGACAGGAACGATTCCCTGGCTTTTATTGTCACACAAAGCAACAAAGCAATGAATTTGCCGATCAGCAGAAAACAGTAAATTAGCAGATAATATGAATACAGAAATACAAAGTTGATTATACATTTGAAGGCCCTCCTACATCTATAGTGGATTAATTTGCTTGTAATTGCAATAAAAATCGGGAATTATTCAGCCGAGACAAGTCCATGAAATTGACAAGCCGTGCACCTGTGGTATCGTTTATTCGCATTTGTGCACGATGTGATTTCTCACATTATAAAGGAAAATAGTACGAGCTTAGAAAGGTAAAATAAAATGAAGATCAAAGACGGACAGACAATCGTTTTCATCGGTGATAGTATAACAGACTGCGGCCGTGGCCGAGGAGAAAATACTTTGGGTAATGGTTATGTAAAAACATTTTCAGACCTGTTTACAATCCGTGAACCAAAGCGAACTATCACAATCATCAATCGCGGGATTAGTGGTGACAATGTGAAGGGCTTGCAGGGCCGTTGGGCAGATGATGTGTTGCGCAACAAACCAGATTTTCTTTCGGTTAAAATCGGCATAAATGACATTTCAAATTTCCTTCAGCAAGGTGAAATTACCCCGGCAGTCTTTCAAGATGCTTACGATGATATCTTAAGCCGGACCATGGCCGCATTGCCAAAATGCAAAATTCTTTTAATCGATCCTTTCTTTCTCAGTGTGGAAAAGTCCCCCAGTTCTGGTCGCACAAGCTATATGGGAGCACTTCCGGCTTATCACAAAGCAATTGCCAAGATGAGTAAAAAGTACAATACCGCTCACCTCAAGACTCATGCGATGTTTCAGAATCTGCTGAAGTACCATGACCCAAATAAATTCTGCCCAGAACCGGTGCATCCTAATCCAACAGGTCATCTGGCTATCGCAGAAGCGGTCTACCAAAAGCTGTCCTAACTTTGTGCGACATTGTATCTCCTTAAAATATATCTCTTGATTAAACACCATAGGGGGAGTACTATGTGGGACCATACAATATAAGGATCTACGATGTATTTTGCGATGGCCAAACGACTTTTGCTGGAGACGGATAAACGATTGCTCTGGAAGATTGCCTGGAATTTTGGGCTCAAGGGCGGCATGCTGGCTGTACAAAAACATAAAAAGCGCCTCAAAAAAGGGGAGTACTTTCCACCTTTTCTGTATATCTCTGTGATCAACAGCTGCAATCTGCAATGCCAGGGATGCTGGGTAGATGTAAAGGCAAAACAACATAAAATTGACCGCCAGCGATTTAGCAAAATGATCTCTGAAGCCAAGGAAATGGGCAATTACTTTTTTGGAATTCTTGGTGGAGAGCCCTTTATGTACAGGGATTTATTATCTGTACTTGGCGAACATCCGGATTGCTATTTTCAAATTTTTACCAATGGTCAATTGATTACAGATGACATGGCCAAAGAGATGCGCCGTATGGGCAATGTCACCCCGCTGATAAGTGTGGAAGGTAACGATGATGTAAGCAATGTGCGCAGAGGTGGAGAGGATGTGAATAATCGTACATTCGAGGGGATTAAGAACTGCGTGAAGAACAAATTATTTACCGGTGTTTGCAGTAGTATTTGTTCGACAAATTTTGACGATATGGTTAATGAGGAATGGGTCGATAAATTAATCAAGCTCGGTGTAATGTATATGTGGTTTCATGGCTATCGTCCGATTGGGCCCGATCCTAATGAAGACATGGCTCTGAGTACTGACCAACAGCGGCAAATTCGTCAATTTGTAGTGGATACCCGGGCCAAAAAACCCATTGCATTTATAGATGCTTATTATGACCATGATGGGCAGGCCTTGTGCCCGGCAGCTACCGGGATCAGCCACCACATAAGTCCGTATGGGGATATTGAGCCCTGTCCAATTATCCAATTTGCGAAAGAATCGATTGATGATGAGCGCGGCTTAAAAGCAGCATTTATTGAATCGGCATTTTTAAAAGATTTCCGGGATCTTGCTACAGAGAAAACCCGTGGTTGTATTGTGCTTGAGCATCCTGATTTGTTAAAAGAGCTAGCTGAGAAACATGGTGCGAGAGATACAACCATGCGCAATACAGCCTATGAAGAACTTGGCGCACTTTCACCCAAAAAATCGCAACATGACCCCGGCTTTGAAATACCCGAAAAAAATCTTGTTTACAAATTGTCTAAAAAACTCTTCTTCAACGATTTTGGTGTATACGCAAAACAGAAAAAATAGTGCATAATTAAGGTACTCATTTTCCTGGCAAACACAGTTATTATTTTCTATGAGTCCTTCTTTTCAATCTGGCACAATTTTTGCTGCAGAATTGTTGGTTGCTAACTATTAAACAGAGAAATTGTATGCAAGAAATGGTATTGAAGTTGAATGACGTAGTCGTTGAAATGGCCTATTCCATGTTTGACCAGGAATTGAAAAGCAAGAGCAAGACTGATGTTTGCTCCCGCCCTGGTTTTGCGGACCGGTATGTGGCCCTTATCAGCCTGGGAAATAAGAATTTTCATGGTCGCATTGTCATTGGCATACCGGACCAAATTGTCAAGGGAGAAATGTTTCAGGAATTGCTGGAAATGCATACTGTAGAAACCGACGAGTCTGAGGAAGAGCTTATAAAATCAGCAATTGGAGAATTTGTAAATGTCGTGGGAAGTGACTTTATTGCGAGAGAGGAGTTTGTCGCAAAATATGGAAACTTAAATATTAGCCTACCATTAGTATGGGATTCTGAAATTGAAGATTTTCCCTTATTTACAGAACAGAATGGTATTCAGGGGTCTGTTGAACAAGGAGAGGAAATGATTAGCACATTTATTTCTGTCAGTAAACTCAGGTATGGTATCAAATATTCATGATATGACGATCATTTATTTTCTTCAGTAAGCTATTTAATGATTAAACTTAAACATCAATTGCCACATCACTGGCAAGTTTAGATAAATAAACTTTGATGCTTATTTCAGATTTGGAAATTACCAACTCACCTTTTATACCGTTCGTTTGTGGTAAACGAATATATTGTGTATTTTTTCTGTCGAATAGCACAGGGACTGCCAGAGATACGGATCCATATTCTTCAATAAAGTCTTCATCCCCAGTAAATTCACTACAGATAGTATTAAGTATTTCCTCAAAAGCATTTATAATGAACTCGTATTGATCATCTTCATCGTCGCTGTCAAAATAGTGCGAAAAATCGTCGATAATTGTGCTGACGAAACTTTCAGGAATGCCAAGAATTATTTGTCCTTTATCATTACCATGATAAGTAAAGTTCATAATAACAATAAAACGTTCATCGAAATCCGGGCGTTTGCAGGTTTCATATAAACGACGACTTTGTAGATGTGTATCAAAAATTGACTCAAACATCTCGATAGAAATCTCAATTAACCTGTCGTACCTTGAATGCACAAATACTCCTTTATTTAGACCCAGAATCTCGCAATAAGCATACCATTTCATGGATCGTTAAGAAAATCAAGCTGAAATCATTCAATTTCAATGCGATCGCTTCTTGTAAATTCCAAGCTTTATTTCTAGTTAATATTGAGGTGGGTGTATGCTCGCATGAATAATGCCAGGCGAATGACTGTGAGTTAAATGAGGCTGTTCAAACTATTATTTCTTCTCAAGTATTTTTTTAATGGTGAGTTTCTTGAAGTCTTTTTCAAGCATTTTAATTTCATCATCAATGCAATGATCAGCAAGGTTTTTAACCTTTATTCTGTATCTTACCAACATTTTTATTAGTCGGATAGATGGTGACAGGCCAGTCAAAAAGCGATTTTCAGGATCCACATTACTTTGAATTGTGCCAATGATCTGATTGCGGTTGTAATATTCCTGAAATCCAAAGAATGCTTTTGCTTGCTGATTTGACTTGAGAGTGAAATCGGCAAGTTCTGTGAGTTCTGCAGTTTTGAGATTCACTTTATAACTCTCATAGTTTTTATGGCATATTGCATAAACTGCTTTGCCCTCTTCAAAAATGATCAATGTGTAGTATTGCGAGAATTCTGCCAAGCGGGAAAAGAGGCAATAAGATGACAGGGTGTTTGCTTGCTTGTTTGACCAGCTTACCACTGGAGGAGTGAAATCTTTTTTATCATTTATTTTTTGATTTTTAATAAACCACTCCATTAAATCCGCAATATTTGGTCGCTGTCCATCGGCTCGAATTGTTTTCATTTTCTCCATTTGCAGTTGCGATGATTTCCAGTAGAGATAGTCGAGATGATTATACTCAGACATAAAATTCCTGGGCCAACTATCGCCTTTGCATAGCATATAAAGCAATGCATCGACAAAACTTTTATCAGATTTCTCAGTTAACTTATATGCATGTTTCATGGATGCATCGAAATCTGATTTTTTCAGGGCCTGCCTAAAATCTCCTATGCAGTCCACCAAGCTAATGCCAGGAAGGTAATTTATCGCATTATTGATATAGATGGTTTGCAATTGCACATAATTATCCCTGTATTTTTCAAAATCGGCCTTAACAAGATTGAAATTAAGAATTTTTTGTACAGCCGCTGCAGAATTTGGATAGAGTAGTCGTTCCCGATAAAAATATTTATAGGCATTGTCGTACTCTTTCTTACGGAAAAGAAGAATGCCCTTGAGTTCGTTTATATGAGCATAGTTGGGGTCGAGAACAATAACATCGTCTATATGACCTTTTGCTTTTTTATTATCAAAAAGTCGAGCGAGTGCAATGCCAGCTAATTTGAAATGCACATCGATGTCGGAAGGATCTTTTTCTTTAGCTTTGAGATATGAGGCATAGCTTTTATTAAAATAACCTTTTGCTTCCTTGAGATCCTGCACCTTAAGGTATTCTTTGCCATAATGAAGTTTGATCTCTCCATCTCTTACATGCCAGTCACGGCGCATATCTTTGTTTATATACCAACAACTAATTAATATGGCTGCAAGAATAGTAATACTTACAGATGTCCGTAGCAGATGCTTGCTTAAATTGGGCCCTGCATCGGATTCTATTTTTGTAATTGGCAGGCTTAATCCGATAAAAATAAAAATGAGGATATTTGCCGGTTGTTGCACCATCGGCATATCAAACATAGAGCAGCCCAGCATGGCAATTGCAGAAAAGCGCGCAGCAAGTTGAAACGGGCTAGGCGCTTTTGTAAAGACGATATAGCCAAGTATAATGAGCCAGGAGAGCAGGGCGGGAATGCCGATTTGGGCTGCGATATTGAGTAATTCATTATGCGGATGAACGGTAACATGGGCGGCAACTTTTCGTCGCGAATAGGTCGAGAATGCACGATAAGGGGTAAAGGCTTTGCGAAATTCTCCTGGTCCAGCGCCTAATGGTTTAGTCTTTATTAATCGGACTGTTGATGCCCACATGGGTAGTCGCACATCGGCCTTCACCACTGAAATTGCTTTGACTGGAAAAAACTTTAGTCCAACAACAGCCGCTGTAAGTGCCAGACAGATCAAAAATGTGCTATAGAGAAGTTTGATTTTCCATTCATCGAAAATCTGAAAGACTAATAAGAATGGTATAATGAGAAGAGCCAGCCATGCGGCGCGACTGTCACATTTATAGAGAATGAACAGATTTATTACGCAGATCACTACGCTGCAAATAATGAACAGAGCCTTTTTCTTATCTCCGAGCAGATGTTTGACGAGGAGGATTGGCCATGGAGCCAGGCCAATTATGATTGCTGCCATCCAGTTCCGATTTCCTGCAAGCCCAATAAATCCTTTATCATTGAAGTATTGAGTGAATCCAAAATAGATATTGATCAGCCAGAATACGCTTATGATGTACAAGAATCGTTTAGATGTTAGGTAATTTGTATCCTTGTGAACGATGGCAATACAATACGGGACAAGTACATAGGCAAGTAAACTTATGGATGCAGCAAATAAAGATGTATTGAACAGAAAATGACCAACGATAGATACGCTGAAAATTAGCATTGCAACAAGCAAAGGACGTGGTGGTCGATAGGGGGATGCAAGAATCAATGGAATGGCAAAGAGGGCGAGAATAAAACTGACTGGCATGCTCAAATGATACTGCAATTCCTGAAAACTTTTTAAAAATGTACTATCAATCGAAAAAACAAATGAAGGGATCACTGCTAATGGATATGAGAAAAAAAGGCAGATGCAAATAAGCAGCACATAAAAGCGCCCAAGACGATAGCTCGTTTGTTTTTTGATGGTATTTTCATCAGTCATTTTTGTTTCAGGATCCATATTTAAACCAAGTAATTCCAGGCACTTATTTATGGATCCCACAGTACACCATTAGAGATTTTCGTCCAGCAAATTAAGCGCTTAGTCAGAGTTGCATAAGGGTGGAAATATAGCGACTCTTGATGTAGTGTAGTTTAAAAAACGTAATTTTGTAAGAAGGATAAAACATGATTTGCGCAGATGCATCGATTATCATACTGGCCCACAACGGGGTTGAATTTACCCGTCGTAATTTTAAAAGCATTCTCCAGGCATCCGTTTATCCCAAGGAATTTATTTTTGCAAATAACGGGTCCACTGATAGCACGGAGGAATTAGTTGAAGAGTATGTACCCAAATTTGCAGCTGCGGGAATCAATTTTATCTATTGGACGAATGAAGAAAACCTTGGTTGTTCATTGGGCAGGAACCAGTGTTGGGAAAAGGCGACGACTAACTATGTATTATTCATGGATAATGACACGGCGGTCTGTACGCCCGACTGGCTGAGCCGGCTGGTGGAAATAATGGATGCAAATCCTAAGCTGGGGGTACTTGGGCCAAAGCTGATTTACCCATTCGTTCCACACCAGATACAATGTGCAGGTGTAGCAGTAAACCCAATGGGTCGTATTCGTTTTCGGGGTCGTGGAACAGAACGCACTAATTCTGATTATGCACAATTTGAAAAAGTCCCTGTTTTGATAAGCGCCTGCTGGATAAAGCGACGGGAATTTCTAGAAAGCATAGGTGGTTTGGATGAATTTTTTCATCCTGTGCAATACGAAGATCTAGATTTTTGCATGAAAGTGAACGATTCTGGATACTATTGCGCTTACACTCCGGACGTAGAAATTTATCATTTCGAAGGAAAAACTACGGGTTCTATTGGTAAAAGCGATTATCAAAGAAACATTGTAAAACAATCTGCGAAATTTCGGAAGCGTTGGAATCATGTATTTAAGCACTATGAGGAAGACCCTCTTGACTATCGCTGGTTGCCAGACGATGAATTGGGTTTGAGTGATGAAATCGTACTGGATATGAGTTAATTTTTAAGAGAAATAAGATGAGTGATAAATACAACTTTGTTAATATGCCCCAGACGCGAAAAATGAAATCGTCGCGTAGCGGCACCCGATTCTTCAAACGAAGTCGATATTTCACCCGAAACCTACTCCGTTTTTTCATGCTTTGTATCACCCTCACCATTGTCTTTATTGCGGTTTTGGGATTTTTTAAGTAAATTCCGATATTTATAAATGAGTTCTCAATAAGAGTCACTCCAGATTCTTACCCACAATCCCGGATTGAATAATCAGGCTCATTCTAGAACACATTTCATAAAACCAAAGCACGGTTTATTTTTTTATTGATATCGACTCTAATTTTCTCTATTAACAGTCACTATTTGGGCTCAAAATGGCATGAAAATTGCGAATTTATCTAATGAACTCGTATCAAGGTGTATAAATGGGTTGCGAATTGCGGCAGTATTAAAAAATCAGCATGGATCCAGGTGTCGACTATACCCTGTTGTTAAACGAAATTGGAATTTTTAGAGGTAGGCTATATTTTGCTTGAAAACCATCCGATAATTTTGATCGTCGATGATCAGGAAAAGAACCTTCATGCTATGCGGCGTATATTGGATGGTCTTGATATAGAAATCATTACCGCCAACTCAGGCAAAAATGCTTTGAAAATATTGCTGCATAAAACAGTTTTTCTTATTCTTCTAGATGTGCAAATGCCAGATATGGATGGTTTTGAAACTGCAGAAATAATTATTAATAATCCCGCTACCTGCAATGTGCCAATTATTTTTTTAACCGCAATTAGTAAAAATGAGGACTTTGTTCTTAAAGGTTATCAAACCGGTGCTGTAGATTATATTTCAAAACCTATAAATTCGGAAATCGTTCTTTCAAAAGTTAAAATCTTTAAGGATCTGTGGATCTCCCGCGAAAAACTTGAGGAATCTAATAAATTGCTCGCAGAAAAAGAAAAAGAATTAAAACGCTCAAACGAAGATCTTGAAGAATTTGCCCGTGTAACATCACATGATCTCAAAGCACCGGTGCGGCATATGATGACACTCGCAGAATTTCTTTTGGAGGATTACAGTGACGTGCTTGATGAAGAAGGGAAAATAAATCTTTCAGATATGATTAAAGCTGGCGAACGTATGCGACAATTGATAGACAGCTTACTGGCATATTCACAAGTCGATGGATTATTGCAACATTTTTCTGAAATAGATTTAAATATGATTCGTGATGAAGCGATAGAAAATTTAAGCAGTCATATCAATGAGTCAGGAGCAATAATAAGTAGCGAAACTCTGCCATGTATGAGCGGAAATCGAGATTTTATGAAACAGGTTTTTCAAAATATTCTCAGTAATGCCATAAAATATAGAGACAATGAACGGCCCATCGAAATTGAAATTTCATATCTTAAAGAGACCGATGCACAGATAATTTTATTTAAAGATACCGGCATTGGGTTTAATCAAAAGTTTGCGGACAAAGTATTTGCTCCCTTTAAGCGACTGGTAGCCAAAGAAGATTTTGAAGGCACTGGGATAGGACTTGCAACTGTGAAGAAAATTGTTGAGCGTCATGGCGGCAGCATCTCCGTAAAGAGTGAGATAGGAATTGGCTCAGAATTTAAATTGTGCTTTCCAATTGGCGAAAATGATTTTCAGGCAGATGAATTTATTCCAGAAGTGGATACGAGTAATATTGCTAAAAATCATAGCATATTAATTATTGATGACGAT
>JABSQK010000774.1 GCA_013215875.1 Lentisphaeria bacterium | reverse complement strand
TTGGTGGCCGCAAGCTGGAAGCGATACCACATGCGGTAGACGCCGCCTTCGCGGGCAACGCAGAGCACCCAAACGCGATAACCGGGCTGCCCCAGAAAAAATTCTTTACGATCCGCATGAATGATTGGGTTGTCCGCATGTTTGAATGATTCTTCACGCACCATGGACGTACCCTCTTCTTGGGCAATGATAGCGGAATCGACCATTAAATATGCGTGTTCATCCCAGATCATTCGGCCTTCTCCTTACTCAATTGAGCCTTTGCTTTCGTGGGTTTTTCCTTGAATCTCAAAGCGTAGAGGTCGGCGTTCTTCATCACGAAACGAAGTCGCACTGGTTTTCCTGAGAACTTGCTCAGGTCCGTTCCAGCTTTCCATTTGACAGTCTTTTCGATTGCATCACCGGTGAGCTCGTTGCACTCATTGAGCCCGAACGACGAGAGCGGTTTTCCGTCCGGACTCTGTATCTCCACGCGTATGCTCCCGCCATCAGCCGTCTTGAAGTTGAGTTCCAGTTTGCTGCCCTTGAACGTCAGGGGTTTCGTGATCATCTCGCCTTCGGCGGCTCCGGCATTGACGGACCCGAAACCATCCAGCCTCAGGGTGTATCGCTTGCCCAGGTTGTAAAACGACATCTCCTTAGGCCCAGTCTGAACACCGTTTCCATAGGCGATGTAGTTGGTGCGGTCGCCGACCGCAGGGTCGGGCAGGAAATTCTCCTGGCCGAAGGTCCGGTCGTATGTATCGCTTCCCGCGCGGCTCGTCATCAGGATAATTCGCGTGTTGTTGCGCTGTCCCGGAAGATACAATGTAGCCGGGGCGATGTATATATGCGGAGCGCGGAAATAAGGCCGGGTGCCGCTCGTGTAGAATTGTTCCTTCTGCATGCGGCCCTTCATGAGCACCGGCTCCGTCCAGTTGATAAAATCCTTGGATGTTGTTCTCTTCACGACACGACGATTCTTGTCAAAGGCGCGGAAGTAGCAGACGTACTGCTTCTCGGCGACGGAATAGAATGCCACGTTCTGGGAATCGTGCTTGCCCCACTTGGCCGGGATGACCGCCTTGTCCTTTAGACGCTTCCAGTGCAGTCCATCGGGAGAAGCATACACGAGGAGACCGCGGCCGTGCCCTCCGCCGACCCCCTTGTAACGTTCATTCGCAGGAACACCGGGCTTGAGATCGATGAAAGGTGAAAAGTTATGGTTCACCCAGTTTTCGTGGGCAAGAACGATGTTCGCAGAATTCTTTACAGGTACATTCTTTTTCTTGGCGAAATCGAGGAGCCGCTGGTCTATCTTCTTCAGGTCATAAAAGTTCAGCTCCGGCTCGACCCAGTTAATACCGTCCTGGCTCTTTGCGTACAGCGTAACCTCGTTGAGTGGAGCAACGTCCTTGCCTACGGTTTTCCAGTATGCCCCCTTGACGATCGCTCCGCGGCAGTACTGGTGATAGGTGTCACCGTCCATGAGGACCGTGGCGTAATGCCCGCCGACGAGACCTCGAAGGCCGATGGCCGGTTTCTTAGATCGGGGCGCGGGCTGGAGCGGGTTCAGCTTGAGCTGGACCGCCTTCATTTCTTTGATGAGATAGTTGTCAACCATGAGTTCCCTTCGCGAATCGAGCTCCAGAGGCTCGGCCGACGAGATCCCTATTGGAACCATGAACAACAGTGCGAAGCAGATGATCAGTCTTCTTGTCATATACATCCTCTTTCTTTTCCGTCCGCCATCATTCTGTTGCCATAAATGGACTCGCTGGCAGGCCTTCTTTGTTATAGAGATTGCAGCCTTCAGGATTAGTGGCGTAAGCATAATAAACAAACTTGGGTTTTGCCACCTTATCGCTCCAGACCAAAACTGTCTTGCCGTCGATTTTTGCTTTAGCATGCACTGCTTTCTTGTCTGCACCGGCAATGGCAAATTGCTTTAAGGGGCCGCCCTTAGCCACGAGCCCGCTGCCCACATGCTTGAAACGAAGACGGATTTTCTTTCCTTCGATGCTCATGGATTCATAAAGCGGCCCGGAATAAACGAGGCTTTCACCATATACCAGAGCGCGCGCTGCCAGACCCAGACGACGGCCGACCTCCTGCTTATTCTTTGGATGTTGATCTTTAGCATCGCCAATGTCAATACTTACGGCCATGGCGGTGTTTGGCAAAGACAGGGTTTTTCGCTGTGCTTCGCGCACATCCACATAGCGTCCACCGGCTGCGGGTTTATCTACAGGTTTTAGATAGGTCGCGAGTTGTACATAGAGGAAGGGCAAGTCCTTCTGTCCCCAGCTCTGGCGCCAGTCCTGGATCAGGCTGGTAAAAAGTTTTTGGTAATAAGTCTCGCCGCTGTTGGATTCGCCCTGATACCAGATGATGCCGCGAATACCAAAAGGTACTAAAGGCGCGATCTTGCCATTCCACAGACCGCTGGCACCACGCCCCTTGACTGCCCTGGGATCGCCAGTAGCTTCCAGTGCACTTTTTCGCATCCAGCGCTCAATGTTCGTTCCCGATACCGAGCTGTGGATGATACCAATTGGCACCTTGCTTTTCTGCTGCAGGTGCCGGGCAAAGAAATAACCCATGGCAGACCAGGTGTTGACCGTGTCGGGAGAGCACTGCTGCCAGCGCGTATTGAACTGTCCCGGCAGATCCGTTTGCGGTCCAGTCCCTTTTTGAAAGCCGGCATTGAACATGCGAATCTGCGGGTAATCGGCAGCCGCAATCTCGTCATCAGCATTTGCCGAATGGCTGACCGCCCAGCCGGCATTGGATTGACCGGAGCAAAGCCAAACTTCGCCCACATAAACATCCTTCAATGTGCGGACATACGTGTCAATTTGAAACTTGAGTTCATAGGGTCCACCTGCCTTGAGGGTCCCAAGTCGGGCAAACCACTTGCCGTCTTTATCTGCAATGGCTGACGTTTTTTGATCCGCACATGTGATGGTGATTTTTTGCTTTGCTTTTGCCCAACCCCAGATCGGCACCTTGATGCCCTGTTGTAGTACCATGCTATGACTGAAGAATTCGGGCAGGCGCAGTTCGGGAGCGGTTTTGACGCTTTTTGCGTCCCAGTTATCAGTGCGAAATGGGCATGCCGGCAAGCCCTGACTCTTCATGCGATAGTTGCCGTATGGCATTTCTGTGCTGCGGTGATGGCTCCGATTGTATAGATTTGCATTGACAGGATTTTCTACCCAGCCATAGCGGACAGCTAGAGGTTTGGCTACAGATTGACTGGAAACAATCACTGTCTTGCCAGAGATTCTGGCATCTGCCTGCACAAAAATTCGATCCTTGCCGGCAATTGTAAATCCGGATAATGGTCCCTGACTTATAAGTCCCGCGCCGCTGTGTGTAAAGGAAAGATGAATGGTATTGCCTTTAATTGCCATGCTCTTATAAATTGGTCCGGAAGGCGCCAGGGCGCCGCGCTCGATAATAGCCATGGCATGTGCTGCCTGAGCCAGACGGAAACCAACATCCGCTTGATGATTGATTATGGACTTAGCGTTAGCCCCAATGTCCATGGTCGGAACAAGACGTACATGTCCGAGATCTAAAACCTTACGTTGTGCCTCCCAGATCTGAGGACGAATAGCTTCCGCTTCGATAAGCTGCTTTGTTAGAGAATCACTAATGGGATGTTGTAGCAGCAGTACTGGAAGATTTTCCTGCTTCCATAATGTACGCCAATCTGCAATCAAAGAACGGAGAGCTTTCTCGTAAAGCGCTGCGGCAAGAAGCGTTTCATTCGCACCATACCAGGCAAAACCACGCACAGCAAAGGGACTCAATGGCTGTATCAATGACTTGAAAGTCTGGGAATTCCCCTTCGCATTCGGCCAAAGTTTTTGGCTACTCGCAGGCGAAAGCCAGGCAGCAAGCGGGGTTTTGGCAGGGACTTGAATAATACCTACGGGTACAGCAGAGAGACGGAAAAGATTGCGTCCAAAGGCATAGCAGACACCGGAGAGTGAGCCTACAGTCTCTGGTGTACAGACGGTCCACTGTTGCTTTTTATCTGAATCCTTGCCTTTCTTGTCAGTGTCAGCCTTAGCAGCTGTGAACACGCGTACCTGCGGGTAAAAAGATTTTCGCCGTTCCCAGCCGCCGTTGTAAGTCTTCTTCTGAGGCAGAGCCACATTATCAGTACCTGCCACAAGCCAGACATCGCCAATCATCACATTCTTAATTTGAACCGTGCTCTTGCCCGTGACTGTAAGGCTGAAGGGGCCGCCCTCGTAGAGCTCTGGAAAAACAACTCGCCATTGTCCTTTAGCATCCGCTTTGGTCTTTGCGTTCTTCTTGCCAACTTTTACAGTTATCTCTTCTCCTGCACTGGCCGTCCCCCATACCGGAACCGGGGCGCGGCGCTGAAGCACCATATTGTCGCTGAAGATTGGATCGATCTTAACTGCTGCCTGCGCTGGGACAGATGCAATTACGATTAAACCGATCAGCCACTTAAAAATCTGATTCATATATCTCTTATCCTTATTAGTACATCCTTCAGTCTTATTCAAAGCTTAGCGTTCCGAAATCACCGGGTGTGTGAAACCCCTTGGGACTCCATACAAAGGTCCACATTTGGTGTCCGGGTTTGTTACGACAAATATTCATTCCCCAAACATTTCCTTTTTCAATTTTGTCGACCTGAATACTTTTTAGAGGAATTGATACTTCAAGCGTCCATTCTTTGGCTTGAACGTTTGTTTTGGTGATCCATCCAGAATTCCAGACCGCTGCTGGCTGTCCACTATAACTGTCATAGCGCAGACCACTTACACTTGCAACAAATTGATAATAGTTCATGGGGTTTTTGCCTGGAGTGATGAAAAATTCGATACAGGGGCCATGCCAAATCCCACCTGTATCGGGATGCTTATTCTTTTTCTTTGCCCACCAGTACGGGGAGCCATCTTCTTTGGTGGTTTTAAACGCGCCGGGAACATCGGAAAGACAACGTACTGCGAGGTACAAATTTTTGTCATCAAAAAGAATCCGCACAAAGGTCTGCTGATTGGCAGGTACAGGAGAGGCCATTTTTGGGCGCAAAGACTGCCACTTTTCCTGATCCCACACAACAAAGTTTGTGATCTCCTTAGCAGTCTTCCAACAGGCATCATCCAACTTGCCATCTAGAACAGGCGCAGTTTTTGTTCGGGTGGCCTTGGCCTCCCGGTAGCCTGCGGAAGCAAGCTTTTCAAATTTCTGAAGCCGAACATTGACGGCTTTAGTAACATCTTTCAGCATGGCATTTTTGGCAGGAACTACTGTCTTTAGATTGGCAAGAAGAACGGTTAATTTCTTGTTCACATTTTTAAGAAGTTCAATCTTTTTGACTCGCGAAAGACCAAAGGGAACCTGCCGGTTCTCTTCATAATAACTTACAAACGCAAAGATTGCCTTGTACCGTTTTGGATTCCGGTCTGAGACTTCACGACAGGCAAGCTTTAGAGCTCGTTGTGGGTCATAGGCTTCTGGATTCCAGTTTTGATCGCAACGGGTGATACGGTTCAAGCGTGTACTATTTTCCGAAAAGACCCCGTCCAGATGATTGACAAGCTTCTGGCTGCGACCTTCGCGCATAATTGGGAAATAGTCACCGCCGCGTGCAATATTATCATAGATTAGTCCTTTGTTGGCACCGAGACCAAAGGAGTCCATATAATGTTTCATGGCTTTGGGTGCCAGCACCTTACTGAATACGCTTGGTCCAGTCCAACAAAGTGTTGTGTCTTTGGGGAGCCCGCCAGCTGCAAGAATCTGCTTGGCCAGGTCGCCTCCATCCCTGGCGCCATAGCACTGTGGTAGATAGTAAAGTCGGCACTGCGGATCCAGCTTTTTGGCACGCTTGTCTAATTCGTGCATAAAATAACAGATGGCTTTTCCGTAACTTGTGAAACGTTTTTTGGTCTCGTTTGTCATGCCTATGCCAACATCATCGAACTTGATACCAAAGGCCCGGGCCCCAGCATTAAAATCTTTTTTAAATTTCTCTGCCAATTGGTCAATATTTTTATCCGAACAGTCCAATGATCCGCCTGGTGCATAGTAAGGTACATGCCAGCCAAAATTTTGGATAAATGTTTTTGAACTCCCCCCCCATGAAAAATTATCTTTGTATTGCGGCAGGTAGTTACGCATTCCTTTTGATCCCCGGGCCCGAAAACTAGGCCAATCTTTGATCGAAGCACCGAGAACATAGCGTTTGTCTTTATGGGTAACCAGTAGCTGTTTGAGACTTTGCACTGCCCAGAAATCTCCAGCAGGTTGATTACCGGCCAACAAGATGACCACCCTTCCCTTTGCATCCTTGCTGACAATTAAACGATATCCTTCTGGCCCCAATTCTTTTGTTTCTGCAACGGTGAGGCTTGCATCCATTTGGCTTAAGAACTTTTTAGCAAGCGGATTACGGTTTTCGTTGCCGATTATTACCAGGAACTTTAAATCTGGATTCTCCTGATAACTTCCGGCGACGACTGGTTTTTGAGAGGAGAACTCGAGTTTCGACAGTTCTCTTAAAGTAGCCGGGTGGTCATATTTATTTGGCAGGATAACCAGGCCCGGCAGGACAGTTAAAAATCGATTTGCATACTCGGCATACTTTGGCGTTGGGATAATAGCCATTTCAAGATTATCACCCATATAAGAAGGAACCAACTGCCGAAGCGGGACTCCCTGGCTCCAGCCATCCTTGATGGGATTTGTCTTTTCAGAAGCCGCATAGCTTGAATGTTCAACCATGAATAAAAATAGAATCAGGACAATGAATCGTGCCATTTGTTCTCTCCTTTGCTTGTTAGGTAATTCCAAAGCCTCAACCATTAGCTAACCAAAATTTACTATTTCCTTCCAGCTTGGGCGGAACGAGTCGAGGGCGGATTATAATTTCCGAGCCACCCAACGTGTCATCTGTAATCATTGCTTTCAAGGTCTGGATCGCCATGGTGCCAACCTCGAGACCACTGATTTCCAGTCGAGCTGCTTCAGGGGGCAGGATATTGGACCCTTTGTTGGCCAGTGATACGACCGCCGTTCGTTCGAAAAAGTCAGGCTTAACTGCACGGATTTTCCACAGAAGCTCGTGTGCCAGATAATCATTCGAGAAAGCAATTCCTTCCGGATTTCGTTCCATTATTTTCTGCACAAACTCCGTCATGTTGTATCCTGTGTTCGCTATCATATTTTCAAAACCGCTTGCGGGATCATTTTCAAATACAATGGATTGTGCACTTTCTGTGCCAGCCGCAGTTTCCGGATTGGAATCAATAAACAAGAGGTTATTTTTTTGTTGCGATATTAAATACGTCCTCATTTGCTCTTTCAAGCCCTGACGATCCCAGCCGACAAATGAGGTATCTTCTCGTATTTCTCCTGGAAGTGTGAAAACAATTCGAATATCAGGATTTACAGTTTTAATCAATTGATAAAGGTCTTCTGACAACCAGGACAGAATGATTCCCCGCACACCGGGAAAGGCGATTTCTTTTAGGAAATTGCTGTTTTCCGAGTTGATTTCAGACCCGGAATATTGAATCACCTGAATTTTTTGGTCCTGGCTTGCGTGCTTAAGGATGCCTGAGAACATTCCAGCTACGTAAGGATGTTCAGGTTGCGGCCAGTCATTCGCATACAGAATGGTTTCCCGTATATCCTGGGAATTGGCGGGCTGCTCTGCGGTGAACATTCCCTTCCCCTGCACCTTATAAATCAATTTTTCATGGGCCAACCTCTTAGTGATCCGCCTGACGGTCATATGACTCAGCTCATATTGTTTTGCGAGCTTTCGCTCTGACGCAATACGCTTATGAGG
>JABSQK010000773.1 GCA_013215875.1 Lentisphaeria bacterium | reverse complement strand
TATCACCCAGGCAATCTCCCAAAAAAGTGGTGTTGCCCCCTTTCATCATAACCTCGCAGGTATTTACCGAACACTTGGTAAGATGGATGAAGCAAAAGAGAATTATAAAGAAGCCATAAAGTTGAAAAATGATTATGCTGAGTCCTACCAGGGGCTTGTCGAGGTAAAGGGGTATGATGATCCGGAAAGCTTTGTTGCTTCCATAGAAAAACAGTTAAAAAAAACCATCCCTGACAAACAAAAAAGCTATTTTCATTTCTCTGCGGGGCGCATTTATGATGAACTTGGCAATTATAGCAAGGCCTGGAAACATTTTGAGAAGGGAAATAAACTTGCAGGAATTAAATGTGATTTACGGGTTTATGAAAACCGTGTAAAAGAGCTGCTTTTTCTTTACAGTAAAGACTATGTTACCAAGCGGCAAAATTCCCGTGTGCTCGATGCCAGTCCAGTGTTTATCGTGGGTATGCCACGATCCGGCTCATCATTGATTGAACAAATCCTATCGAGCCACAGCGATGTATTTGGTTGCGGCGAATTGCCTGATATTGCTGCGATAGCTGCAAAAATTGAGACTGATACAGACCCCAAAGTGCCGTATCCTATATATCTGCCTTCCTTAAGCGAAGATATATTGAAGGGTTATGCACATAGCTACCTCAAGCGAATAAGAGGCTTAACAAATAAGCATTATGGCAGTTATATTGATAAGCAATTGATGAACTTTCAGTATATAGGTTTTATTCTCGACATGTTCCCAAGAAGTAAAATAATTCATGCCAGACGCAACCCGATAGATACATGCTTATCATGCTTTTTTCAAAATTTTTCAAATGGGGTGAGTTTCAGTTTCAACCTTCGAAAGCTTCAGCGCTTTTATCAAATATATCAGCGTATGATGGATCATTGGCAGGAAATTTATGGCGACCGATATTTAACGATAGATTATGAAGATGCCTGTCATAAGCAGGAAGAAACGACTGTTAAGTTGCTTGACCACTGCGATCTGTATTGGCAGGACCAGGTAATGGATTTTCAAAATACCAAACGCGAAGTAAAAACAGCCAGCTTTTTTCAGGTTCGCCAGGAGATTTATACAAAGTCTGTAGACCGCTGGATCAATTATGAAGAGCAGATGGAAAGCTTTAAAACGCTGTTGCACACATGAAAGAACGATATAAGAAAATAGCTGAAATGCTGCGGGATCATAAGCTCATTAAAGCCGAAAAAGAATGCAAAGAAATTCTCGCAGATAATCCTAAGGATGATAATGCCTACCATTTACTTGGGCTCATCAAAAACAAAGCTGGTGATACGGAATTGTCTATTGAGCATTTCAGGAAGGCCATTGATTTAAATGGCAAAGCTGCACCTTACTTCTATAATTTAGCAAGCGCATTGCGGGTTCAGGGCGATATGGAAGGTGCTAAGGAAAGTTATGAGGCATCCATTTCGATTAAACCGGACTACGCAGAAGTGTACCAGGGCATGGTTGAAGCCAAAGCCTATGATGACCCGGATGAACTGCTTGAGCGAATAAATAATCAGCTAAAGCGCAAATTGCCCGATCGGCAAAAAAGCTTCTTTCATTTTGCTGCTGGAAAGCTCTGTAATGACAGCAAGCAATACGATAATGCATTCAAACATTACGACCAGGCAAATAAAAGATCTGGCCGGAAATTTGATATGAATTTGTTCCGTACACGGGCCAAGGATACGCTCTTTGTATACAGCAAGGACTTTTTGAAAAAACGCCTCGAATCGATCAAAGGTCTCGAGAATGACAATTTGATTTTTATCGTTGGCATGCCACGATCGGGCTCCACATTACTGGAAACAATTTTGCATAGTCATAAGGATGTTTTTGGTTGCGGTGAACTACCAGATATCCAGGCAATTACCGGAAAAATTTCGAGCCATACAAAGCCCAAAGTTGTTTATCCATTATTTATGCCTGCGCTGAATGATGAAATGATGCAGGGCTTTGCCCAGAGCTATATAAAGCGAGTAGAGGGAATGGCCGATAAGCCTTGCACGCACTATGTAGACAAGCAATTGATGAACTTTCAGTTCATTGGCTTTATACTCGAAATGTTTCCAAATGCTAAAATACTTCACAGCAAAAGACACCCTCTGGATTGCTGCCTGTCACAGTATTTTCTGAACTTTTCCAATGGCATTGAATTCAGCTTTAACCTGCGTGTTTTAACTGATTTTTACAAACTTTATATGCGCATGATGGAGCATTGGCAAGACCTCTATGGTGACCGAATATTAACCGTAAATTATGAAGATAATGTTGCAGACCAGGAGGGCAATACCCGAAAAATTCTTGAGTATTGTGGTTTGCCTTGGGACGATGCTGTACTCGAATTTAATAAGACCAAACGCACAGTCAAAACAGCCAGTTTCTGGCAAGTTCGTCAAGGCATATACAGCAGCTCTGTTGGTCGTTGGAAAAACTATAAAAAATACCTCGGCCCCCTGGTTGAGCTGGTTTAGTTGGTGATTTCAGCAGAGATTTGCAGCCAGGCACAGTTGCTTCATTAGCACAGCTAGTAAAAAGAGGCAGAAGAGCTCTACCTGGAAATTCTTAATCGAGCACCAAAACATGCAACTGCTTTCATTATTTGGGCACACTTAGGCTCGACTGATTTACTGATTCGATCCATATGCCTAAATGATCTAAATTAAGATTATAAATACCTGTGTTTTCTATAAAACTTAGTGTCGCAAACTTGTCTCTCAGAGACATTTATGGAAAAATGGCAACAAAACTTTCCAATTCAAAATAAAACGATTTTTTAACACAAATAAGAGGAAATTAACTTGTTTTTCCCCGCCTGGAAACTACCTTGGGTTCTTTTATGTAAGATAATATAATACTGTGGTTGGCCATTTGGGGCAAAAAACGAGTTCGTATACCTGGATACTTAAATGAATTTACTACTACTTAAATTTTTAGACTATTTTTGTGGCAATTGCAATTTACTTGTTGATAAATTGTCACTTACAAATCGCCATACGCGCCGTATAGCCGCTCAAAATATGGTACGTCTTGGATTGGCTGAAGATGGCTTTTATATTTCACCTAAAATTTCCCCGCTTTTGAAGGGTGATGATGGCACACTTCACCGTCGGGCAATTAGCGATAAGACTGAGCAACGTGCACCTAAATCCAAAGGGTTTGTGCAAAAACTTAAAGATAAATTTAAAACAAAAAAGCGTCCTCTAGAGATCGACTGGAAAGGTCTTGAGCAACTTGAGCAGCGTGTCTTGCTCTCGGCCAGTAATGGAACAGAAGTACTACAAGACGCTGCACAAACAAGTACGGCAATTGAAATTTCCTATAGCATTTCGGATCTATTAGAGGATGATAGCCAAACTCTACTTGAGCAGGTTGAAGCGATACAAACACATTCGATTGCTATTATCGATGCGGGCGTGGAAGGTGCACAAACGATCGTCGATGCATTGCCAGAGGGAACAGATGTTTTTTATCTTACAGATGATGAAGATGGTGTTGAGCAAATAAGCGAAATTCTTAGCGGCTACACAGGACTTGATTCTGTGCACATCATTTCCCATGGATACGATGGTGCAATCAATCTGGGCAGTTCACAACTGAACACAGAAAATTATTTTTTGTATGCGAATGAGTTGTCTCAATGGTCTTCCGCACTTTCAGAAGATGCCGATATTTTAATCTATGGCTGTAATGTGGCAGAGTCTGCTGCAGGACAGGAACTCATAGCAGGAATTGCTGAATTGACTGGTGCAGATATTGCTGCATCTGATGATCTTACGGGTAAAGGTGGCGATTGGGATCTCGAATACGAGTCGGGTAATATTGAAGTTTCGAACATCAACCCGGATTATAATTATGGACTGGGGTTCCAGAATACCAGTACAACGGGTGGTATCAGCACAGTTACAGTTACTGAAGATGCTGGAATTCTCCCGATCAATATGACATTTTCAACTGGCTATACATTAACATCTGTGGATTTTACAAATACATCTATCCCGCAAGGCAGTTTATCATTCACGCCAATCGGACCGGGACAGGGAAGTTTTGATTATTCACCTAGTGGTGACTTCAATTATATGGCAACAGGAACCACTCGATCTTTAGGCATCAAATATTCTGCTCAAAATGGGTCAAACACCATTTCTGAAACTCTTCTAGTCACTATTCAGGGTATCAATGATGATCCCACAGGTATTGATGATAGCTATAATATTAATAATCTAAATACGACATCAGTCACTATTTCAGAAAGCTGGACAACAGCTTATATGGTTTATGCATCGGGTTCTCAAACTGGAACGGGCACGAAATCAAATACCAGTATTCTGCTAAAGGATACGGACGTAGATGGAGATACTTTGAGTTTGTATGGACTCATCGATGGCAGTAGCACAGTTACAAATTCCTCTACCATTACTGCAACTAATGGCGGATCTGTCAGATTATCCAGTGGAAATATTTTATATATTCCCCCAACATCAACCACCATAACAACAGATAATTTTGCATACGTACTATCCGATGGAAATGGTGCTACAGATACAGCTAAAATCACGATTGATTTTAATACTCGTCCGGTCGCAAATAATGAGACCGTGTCGATCAATGAATCTTCTGCTACTGGCACAATTACAAATACGATAGTAGGTAACCTCACTGATAATGATAATGATGCTGACTTTGAACCACTTGTCATTACCCAAGTCGATGGCAATCCAATGTCGGGAACATCAACAACAAGCACGGGTAAATTCGGTGTATTGTCCGTAAATATTGATGGGTCATACAGGTACTTGCTGAATGATAATGATACCGGGGTTGATTACTTAAATGATTTTAGTAACTTAACAGAATCTTTTACCTACATCATTAGTGATGGGCATGGAAGTTTAGGTACAGATTCAGCGACACTGGGAATCATTATCAATGGGGTGAACGATTCACCAGTTGCAGAAAATGATGATTTACATATATACAACGACCAGTATTTCAGAGCGAACATTTTTGCTGATAATGGATCCGGACCTGATGGGGATCCTGAATTTGCATATGGCCTGGAATTATTTCAGTATACAAACACTGCCGGTTCTCCATCCACTGCAACCTTTAATACTGAAGCATTTTCGACCACAGGAACGTTGGAATCGGGCGCTAATCTGAGAGCCGAAAGAAGTGGCTGGATAGACTACAATAGCAACGATGTGTTTGACAGCCTGACAGGAACGACCAGTGAGAGTATTTCATATCTGATTCGAGACTTCGGGGGTTCGACAACTTTAACTGCAACAGCAACTGCCAATATTACGGTCCATGAAAGAAATGACATACAGGTAAATGAGACTGATACATCTGCTCAGTTCGCATTGCTATATAAGACTGATTTTGCAAAATACGATTATGGCATTAATTCTGAGACATTTACGAACAGTATTACATCGGAAACAGCCAGTACAGCAGAGGGAATGGCGACATACACATGGTCGACAGATTACCAATATCTGGGAGTAAGTGAAACTGAAACACAAACATTCACCTATTTGGCCCGCGGTAGTAACGGTTTTTCATCAACAGGCGAATTTCCAAGGTCTTCTGATACATCATCACAATATGCTATGGGCCAAGTAATGATTGTCATAAATGGTGTAAATGATGGACCAAATGCGAATGATGAATCCTATTTTGAGATTTCTTCTGAAACATTGTTGTATCCAGAACTAATCATTGATGAAGAAGACGCAATCACCACATTCAATGTTTTGAGCAATGATTCGGATACAGATATCAATGATGTTTTGTCGGTAGACAGCAGCTCATATAATGTCACAAGTGCCAAAGGCATGAATGTTACAATGACTAGTTCGGGACTTTTCACCTACGATGCTGCAGGGTCATTTGATTATCTCGACACTAGATCAAGTACAACCGATTCATTTACCTATATGATTACCGATGGAAATGGCGGGACGGATACAGCCACTGTAACAATTCTCATAAATGGTTTGAATGATGATCCTAATGCAGTTGATGATACTCTGTTCTTGTACGGCATGCCTACATCAACGACTACTACAGGCAGATCTGGCAGTACGCTTACAACGACCCATTATTTGGTAAGTGTACCAGGTATACTGAGTAATGATACAGATGTGGATGCCAGTGATAGCGCAAACTTTACTGGGATCTTATCCGGAACTGCAACCACAAACACGATCACAACTGCCAGAGGCGGCACTTTAATTAATGGTGGTGGTGCAAACTTACGATACACGCCACCATTAACAAGCACCAGTACGGATAATTTCCAATACCAGGTAACAGATGGAAATGGTGGTGTCGATATTGCCACGGCAACAATTACGTTTATCTCTTTTGATTATATCGTTATTAATGATTTTTCTGATATCCCTGATGGCGATATCTTCGATGGTGATATTTCATTGCGGGATGCTTTTATGTTTGCAAATGATGGTGCACTCATCACATTCGCCAACAGCCTTATGGGTGAAACCTTGACCTTGAATCCGCTTTATGGCGAATTTTTCTTCAACAAAAGCATTAATATTATAGGCGACATAGATGGCGATGGTGTTGCAGATATTACCATCGATGCGAACGGGGTAGACAGGATTTTCCGATTCACTGGCGATACAAGTTATGTAAATGGTATTCGCATGATAAACGGTTCTGCTACTCAGGGTGGTGCAATCCTTGCTACTGGCGACCTAATCATAGAGAACAGCGTTTTTGAAAGTAACTCTGCGGATAATTTTGGTGGAGCATTATTTTTCGATCAGGGGACTTTGGATATATCGAATTCTGAATTTATTAATAATGATGCAGAATTTGGTGGAGCAATAGTCGCCTTCAATGCCACTGTAAATCTCAATGAACTAACAATTGATGGCAATACATCAGGAGAGTCCGGTGCTGGCATACTGGTGAGCAACAGTATATTAAACATCAGCAATTCAACCTTAAGTAATAATGTCAGTGACGAATTTGGCGGTGCGATAGTTATTGCAGAATCTGTATTGAATTTATTCCAATCCACCTTGTCAGGTAATGAAGCATTAAAGGGTGGTGCAATAGAATCATCGCTCAGTGAAATGAATATCACCCATAGTACGATTGCTTATAATAAAGCCGATGAAGGTAGTGCCATCCGATTCTTTCAACTCGACCAGAGTCTGAATACCTTGAATATGTCACATACAATTATTTCTGATAATACCAATGCAATTGAAAGCATTGCGGGAGATCTTGATTCCAGTTCGTTCAACCTTTTTGATGAGGCAGTAGTTTCAGGTAGTACAGGAAGCGATATCCTTAATGGAGTGGCAGAGCTTCTTGCACTCGGCTACAATGGCGGGCCTACACGTACACATGCAATTGGTGCTGGAAGTGGAGCGCGAGATAGCGGAGATATAGCCGGTGTATTTGTAGATTTAGATGGTGCTACGAATGATTATGATCAACGCCGAATCGGCTATAACCGTATTCTGAATGGGCAGATCGATAGGGGTGCTGTTGAAAATCTCGAGTCATATCTGGGCAATGATGCACCCGATGCAGTAAACAACTTTTATGCGATCGATGAAGATGGTGCCATCGTAGCCAGCAATATATTGTTGAATGACAGTGACCCGGATCTACATGCATTCTTTCTTTCAGAACTAAATGGCTCTGTGGCCAATGTCGGTGGTTTAGAACTATTAGCTTCAGGGGCAGAAG
>JABSQK010000772.1 GCA_013215875.1 Lentisphaeria bacterium | reverse complement strand
TGATTATGGCAACTATTACCATTACCGAAGATATCCAGTACGTCGAAAACGAATAATTTTCCTTCCCCATACTCACGATTGATTTCGTAACAAGATAGAAAAGAAATACCCCCCTTCTTGATTTACCGTGTCCTAGAAGCTAGTTTAATCCATTACTCAAGTGAATTGGAATAGACGATAAATTATGTGCGGAATAGCCGGACTCATAGATCCAGAACAAAGACCCGATCTGGAAACACTAAATAAAATGGCTGATGCCCTGCGCTTGCGCGGGCCGGATGAATTTGGAACATTCGTGCACAATGATATGGGCATTGCCCATACCCGCCTGAGCATCATCGATCTGCAATCCGGCAAACAACCCATCTTCAATGAAGACAAAACACTCGCCCTCACCTTCAATGGCGAAATTTATAATTACCAGGAACTGCGCACAGAGCTAAAAGCCAAGGGCCATATCTTTACGACCAATTCAGATTCGGAAGTACTCGTGCATCTCTATGAAGAAGAAAAAGAAAACATGCTGCTCAAACTTAACGGCATGTTTGCCTTTGCAATCGTACACATCGAAACAGGCGACTGTTTTATTGCCCGCGATCGCATGGGACAGAAGCCACTGTTCTATACACAGAGGGATAAACGTTTTGCATTTGCCAGCGGCTTGCGCTCACTGCTCGCACTCGATTGGATAGATGCCGATATCGACGAATCCGTCCTGCTCGACTATCTCATGTATTATTATGTGCCCGCACCAAAAACAATGATCCGCAATGTGTTTAAACTACTGCCCGGTCATTACGCACGGTTTAAAAGTGGCAAACTGGAGATCCATCAATACTGGAAAGCAGAATGCAATCCCACATATACTGGCAGCTTTGAAGATGCCTGCGACGAAACACGAAGCCGTGTTCAAGAAGCAGTCAACCGTCGGCTCATTGCCGATGTGCCACTGGCCTGCTTCTTATCCGGCGGTCTCGACTCCAGTATCATCACGTACTGTGCGCAGCAAGCATCATCACAAACCATGCACAGTTATGCCATCGGCTTTCCGGTCAAAGAATACGACGAACGCCACTACGCCCAAATGGTGGCAGATCACCTTAAAACAGAACACCATTTTCTTGAGGTAAATCCCAACGATGCCGGCTACCTTTTCGATCTCATTTCCGAATACGAAGAACCCTTTGCCGATGCATCCATGCTGCCCACTGCCATGCTCTGCAAATATGCACGCGAAAATGTCACCGTTGCTTTGAGTGGTGATGCGGCCGACGAACTCTTCGGCGGTTACTACCGCTACCGAGTCTATCAACTTTCACAATCCATAAATGTGCTTCCAAAATCCCTGCGCACACTGGGTAAAAATATTCTCGGCGCACTTTTACCAGCAGCAGAAGAGGAACGCAGCAAACTTGGTAAAGTACAGCGACTCCTGAAAATTGCCGATAGTGATAAACTCGAACGTTACTTAAAAATTATTCGCAGACTCGAACCCGCTGCTGCCGCAGACCTTTTGAACAATGCAGATGAAAGCGCCTTTGCCTCTCTCGCCGACCAATCCGATATCAATCAGATAATGAGTTTCGATATAAACAGTTACTTGCCAAATGATATACTTGTGAAAGTCGACCGCGCATCCATGGCAAATAGTCTTGAGCTTCGCAGCCCGTTCCTCGATCCCGATCTTGTCGATTTCGCCCTGAGTCTACCCTATGAATTTAAACAACAAGGCAAACTGCGTAAACGCATTCTTTATGAAAGCTACAAAGATAAGCTACCTATGGATGTCATAAAAAGGCCTAAGATGGGGTTTGGGGTTCCTATCGCTAAGTGGTTCCGCACGGATTGGAAAGAACATCTCGATATTATTCGCGAGGGCAAACTGATTGCCAAATCCTTTAAGCAATCGCAAATACAATCCATCATCGATGAACATCTGCAAAGCAAACAGGACCACAGCTACACACTCTTCGCGCTATTGGTATTGGAAAAATGGTACAGCAATTTATAAGGCTACACTAGTATTGCGGGTAGTAAAGATAGTGATATTATTACTACGATATGTTCATATTAGTCATTTTTTGAATCGCTCAGGATGCTTTTTCTGGTAGTCGAGCTTTTCGGCATCTGTTGCTTTACTCCACATTTCGCCGTTTACTCTTATGCTATCGTCTCCACAATCATATTTAGCCATTGTGTGTTTGATTGCATTAAACTCTTTTTCTGTCAGCGAACTGGGGTTGCCAGTGCATTTCGAATAGGCTATATATTCAACTGAGTTTTTTCCATCCTTAGTCCAGGAAGGCGACCATCTTAGACTTATGGGTTCTTTCACTCGCTTAATGATTTCCACATCCTTAAAGCCGATGACACAGAACACAATTACCATTCCAGATCCTATTAGACCATATAAATATAATGTTTTTTTATTATTCATAACTTTCCTCTTCCTATCTTGCTTCTAGTCTAGTATAAAATCCGCCAAAATCCAAATAAATCGCCCAATAAAGATACTGTATTTTGTATATATTAATCGCTATTTCAGACAAAATCGGCACTTTTTGCCGGATTTGGAAAATTTTGCAGATGAAATGCCTGTTCTCAAAATTATTTAGGCAGGAAATAGACCTGGCATAGGGGTTGCGGTGTAGTTAGTCAGATTATCACCTGGTGCGGGGTCAGTCGTCATCCATCGGTTACGACAGGCCCCCTTTTTTATCCCCCATCTTAAATGCACACGAATCCATACTAATAAATTGGAATATTCTAAAAAGGCTGCTTCACTGTGCAGTTTAGCTACTAATCCATTTGAATTTGTACGGCACTTCAGGAATCGTCATACGTTCTGACATACGCTGCAATCGCTTAGGCAATGCCATGAGGTAATCACGGGCCTTTTCTGCGGACTCATTCAGATCGAGCATATGGCCAATATCCCACTCTTCTACAAGGGAATCAAGGATATCTATATAATCCTGTGCGGTGTATACTTTTATTCGTTGAGCAGCATCTGAGAACTGTGTCCATATTCCGCCTAATTCACCACCCGATTCCCGTAAGAAATGGGCTGGCATGATGATTTTCTTGCGCAACATATCTTCAAAGGCAATCATCATTTCACTGGGATCCAGTTCAAAAATACGGGCAGAGAAATTTTTATATGCTGTGGCATGGCGTGCCTCATCGGCGGCGATTAGTCCGCACATACGGGCCAATTTACGATCGCCCTGCTCTTTTGCCAAAATGGCTACCTTGCGGTGCGATACGTTTGTAGCAAGTTCCTGAAAGCTGGTATAGATAAAGTTTCTATAGGGATCGTTGCCTGTTTGAATATCGAAACCATCGCGAATAAGATGCTGAGTGCTGATTTCCACTTCTTTCATATTGACTCGGCCACATAGATAAAGGTATTTATTGAGCAAGTCACCATGGCGGTTTTCTTCCGCAGTCCAGCCGCGGACCCATTCTGTCCAGCCCGTGCGTTTTTCCTGATCCAGCCCATGCAGGCTCATTAACCAGGATTCATAGGTGGGTAATGCCTCTTCTGTAATTGTATCACCAACCAGAACGACAAGCAATTCCTCGCTCATATCTTTAGCACGATCCTGCATCTCCTTCACTTCATCATGAAAATCCGGATCATTCGAATCCGGCAGGTAATCTGTAGGTTGCCAGTTTTCATCCACTTTTTTTAAATATTTATTAATCAATTCATCCATTGATTTTTCAATGGTTTGCATGACTTCTATGCGCATTCCTGGTAGCTTCATTTATAACTCATTTTAATTTTTCATTTATAATACTTATACCGCTCTATTTACAACTATAAATCGTCTTGAAATTAATACAAATTTTAGACGAATATTTGATTAGAGCATACTGTGAACGATTGCCATGAGTTCATCGCGTTTTTCTGCCATGAGCTCAGCGGTCTTTGCTTCAACAATTAAGCGCAGCTTAGGCTCAGTATTTGACCGGCGCATGTTGAACCACCAGTCATCGAACTCAGTGCTTATACCATCGAGCTCAAACTGATGGCCGCTGGCATAATCCGCTTTCACTTTTTCCATTATAGCATTCGCCGCATTGAAATCCGTCAGGCTGGTATTTATTTCGCCCGTGGAATGATATTTCTTCAGTGGCGCGGCAATTTCGCTGAGACTCTGGCCCGTTTCATCTATAATATTGGCCAGCATGATCATCGCTAAACCGGAGGATTCAGCAGTGAAATTTTCCTTAAAGTAATAATGGCCTGCCAATTCACCGGCAAATGGCGAATCGCATTCGCGCATCTGATTTTTAATAAAGGCATGGCCGACACGGCATTGAATCGCTTCGCCACCGTATTCTTCGATATACTCTTTTACTGCCCAACTGCTGCGCAAATCATAAAGAATCTTAGCTGGTCCGGCTTTCAATACTTCTCGAGCCAGCATTGCTGTAATCAGGTCCATGGTGACAATCTCACCATTTTCATCGACAAATCCACAGCGATCCGCATCGCCATCGTAAGCAGCCCCGAAAATTGCCCCTGAGCCCTTTGTTGCCTGTGAGACATCTTCAAGGTTTTCAGCCTCCAGCGGATTTGCCTCATGGTTGGGAAAGCTGCCATCGAGCTCTTCAAAGAGCGGGGTGATTTCGAAACAGTCTTTAATGCCCTCAATTTCCACGACCCCCATGGCATTGGCATAGTCCACCACTATTTTGGGTTTTCCCTTAAACGTAATAAATGTTTTAAGTTTTTCCCAGTAGGCAGGTTTTATATCATGGGTTTCACAAGTACCGGCGGATTCTGCGGCAAATGCCTCACTCATGACAATTTCTTCAATCTCTTTAATACCTGATTCACCGCTCAGGGGCACAGCATCGGCCCGGCACATCTTAAAGCCATTCCACGG
>JABSQK010000771.1 GCA_013215875.1 Lentisphaeria bacterium | reverse complement strand
TAGACAAGGAAATCGTAATTGTTGATGATGGGTCAACAGATACAAGTTGGTCGCTTATTTCATCCTGGCAAAGCGCCCATGCCGATCTATCAGTTAAAACACTGTCGAAAGAAAATGGTGGAAAAGGATCCGCCGTACGGGAAGGCATTAAATTAAGTACGGGGTCAATTGTCATCATTCAGGATGCAGACCTGGAATACGACCCGGGTGATTACCAAAAATGTATCGATCCTATTCTGTCCGCATCCGCATCTGTGGTATATGGGTCCAGGGAAATGTTTACAAAAAACAGAATGCATTCTTCATGGGCTTTTTACCTGGGCGGCTTAACAGTGACATTCATGTTCAATATTTTATATCTCACCCGGCTCACTGACGAACCCACTTGTTACAAAACATTTGATGGTGACTTAATACGGTTGCTGCTATTTGAAGGTGACCGGTTTGATTGGGAACCGGAAATTACCGCCAAATTGCTGCGCCTGGGATTTAAGATAGATGAAGTACCCATTAGTTATTTTCCCAGAAAAGTGGAAGATGGTAAAAAGATCAATTGGAAAGATGGTGTTGAAGCACTCTATATTGCCCTGAAGTGGCGCTTTAAATCAATAAAGAGCGATCGCGAAAAGTTATTGGGTTGGACTAAAAAAACCGGCACGTAATTAAACGAGCCGGTTTTACAAAATAGTTTTTAATTTCTTTATGAAGCGATTGATACGATTCGCAGATGATATGTATCAATTGCATCGCGAACTTCCACCAGACATTTTTCACCAAAATACCTGATTTTCAATAATTCCATTTGCGTACATGTGACCAATTCCGAAATCTTATCTATACCTACAGAACGCAAACTGTTTATGCTGCGGGTGGATAATTGAAGATCTTCAATTGGCGAATCACATTTCAGCAGTTCTTCTTTTTTGAAACCAAGTGCATTTGGCTCTACTGCTGCAATACGAATTGCCGCCTTTATATTTTTGCGACCACTCAAACGCGCTTCTTTTTCAGCGGCTTGCTTCATTGCTTCAGAACGCTCGAGATTTTCATCATCGATCATTGATTTAAGCTTCTTTAATGATTGCATTTGTATCTGACGTACACGTTCTCTTGTGCGGCCGATGATCTTGCTCACTTCTTCAAGTGTTTTTGGGCGACTTCCGTCTAAACCATAGCGCATGACCAAGATAGTACGTTCGCGTTCATCGAGACGGGTAATCAGTCCCTTCAAGCGCTGTAAGCTTTCATTATCCTCGATAATTACATCTGGAGTGGATGTATTTGGATCCGGAATAATTTCCTCAAAATTCCCTTCTTCACCCTTTTGAATTGGGTCATGAATGGAAAATGTTTTGAGGTCTGCCAGTTTGAGTCCCTGAACAGTCCGTTTTGTGAAATCAAGATGCTCAGCTATCTCTGTATCTGTTGCCTGTCTGCCTAAGGTTTCCTGCAATTCTAATTTCGCATTGCGAATCTTATTGATTTTACCCGCAGATGCGACCGGTACTCGAATGGTTCGACTTTTCTGCGAGAGTGCACGGCGCATGGATTGTTTAATCCACCATGCCGAATAACTGCTGAACTTTGCTCCCTTGGCAGGATCAAATTTTTCTGCGGCCCGCATTAGACCGATATTTCCTTCACTGATTAAGTCGAGCAATGGAAGACCAAAGCCTTTAAAATCGTGAGCAATTTTTACAACCAATCGTAAATTGGCTTTTATAAGTTTGTGTTTTGCCGGCTCATCACCTTTTTTAATCTTGGCTGCCAGCATTATTTCTTCTTCTTTGGTAATAAGCGGAATCTCACCGATATCCTGCATATAAGCTTTCATTGGATCGTTTTTATACATTGCGCCTGCCTTTTCTCTCCCTTAAAATCCCCGCTGCCTCGTAGGGATGTATTATTAAGTAACTCTTGTATACCTTCGCCGCCTCAGCTCGGTTTACATATGTAATCTATACTAAAAGGTCAGGTATATTTCAAGTCCATTTGCAAAAAATAATTAAAAAAACATGTAAAAACGCTGTTTTTTTAAGATTATTGATTCTCTTCGTCATTTTTTCGCAACGCCTTTAACTTTTTCAGATCCCCGGAAAATTGAATTAAACCACAGTCTGTACACATCTCGGCTGTCAATCCTACATTGGATTCATTCAGTGTCCAAAATTTTGTTTTATTCGGTTTAAAATAAAGCAGTCCGGTGCTTTGCAGCTTACCTGTCATCAAGCGCTGAGAGCCACATGAACTGCAGCGTCCTTTTGTTTCCGCTGGTTTTTTTCGAGTATGTATGCTTACAACACTATCGAGATCTTCTTTTAAAAAGCGGGTCGAATCACCCACTTTTCTGAAGGTAATTTTACCATCCCGCATCCAGCGGTATAAAGTGGGTTCACCGATTTTAAGGTAATCCACCGCTTCTTTTATTGTGTACCAGTCTGGTTTTTCTCTTTCCATCTCATCTTCTTAGCTTTTAGATACTATAGTTTTTGTATGTCAGAAATTCAACCGGAAATTATCAGGCACAGAACTTGCGCTATTTCACATTAAAAAACGATAAGCAGGCACCCCATGACAACGATATTATGTGCAGATGATGAACAAGATATGCAACTTCTGTATAAAGAATTATTTTCGGAAAACGGCTTCAATATAAAGATTGCCAGTGATGGTAAATCAGCTTTAAGCAACTTTGCAGACACCCCTGCAGATTTGATTATCCTTGACTATGAAATGCCTGGATTAAATGGCATTGATACCTGCCAAAAATTTAGGGAATTAGCAAATTGCGTGGAACGGCCGATTTTCATGGTTTCGGCATTTTTCGATGAAGAACTTATGCTTAAAGCATATTCCAACGGTTGCGATGAATGTATCAGCAAGCCATTTGAACCGGAAGAATTTATTGCGAAAATTAAGTTTACATTAAAGAAACATGAGGCAAAACGTGAATTTTATAAGAATCATCAGAATATTTATGAACGATTTAATATCCAGAGAGTCTTAGGGCAGGGTGGCTCATCGACAGTCTATTTTGCATCCGATTCAACAAAGAAAATGGATGTTGCTTTGAAGGTCTACCAAAGCCAGACAGAGATTCAGGAAGATTTGCATCGTTCACTATTATTGCGTGAAGCGTATGAATGGAGCAAGTTGAACCATCCAAATATTGTTCAGCTATTTGATTTTGGTAATTTTCGCGATGGCTTTTACCTGTCGCTTGAATTTATTGATGGTGAATCGCTCGAAGATCTTCTTGAAAAAGGCTTAATGGAAGAAGAATTTGTTTATTTAATTGGCCAGGAGATTCTTGAAACACTGGTCTATATGAAATCGATGGGCATTGTACATCGTGATATCAAACCTGCCAACATATTAATCTCAAATGACGGCGAAGTTAAGTTGACAGATTTTGGCTTGGCTAAGCAACAAATGGACAGCGAATTAACGATGCAGGCAAATATATTTCGCGGCACACCGCACTACGTATCCCCTGAACAGATCAAAGGGATAGCTACCACAGAGCAGAGTGACATTTACAGCCTCGGTGCCACACTTTATCACGCGGCTACAGGGTTACGGCCGTTTGACGGAGATACGGTGGCACAGGTGCTTGAGAAGAACCTTCGAACGACTGTTCCAATGGTACATGAAGTAAACGCTGAAATAAGTGAGGAGTTATCGCTTATTATAGATAAGATGATGCAAAAAAAGATGCCGGATCGTTACACATTGGAAGAGGTGTATAATGACTGGTTTAAAATTGCCGACATTTAGTCTGTGCTATTTCCCACGTTAATATTTTTTAGTGTTTCCACGCCAAGCGCGCTATTTTTATTCGTATCTATATCGATCCATTCATGGCGGATGGTATTCTCTTCCGGTAGATAATCCACCAAACTCATAATGCCCGTGTGTGTGAGTGAGCCAGAGCATATTTCCAAATGATTATTTGGACCCGTCCGGCTGTATTCATGATGAATGTGCCCGCAAAATGCAATTGGAATCTGCGCATCATTAAATGCAGTTTGCAAAAATTCATTGTTTATACAGCGCCGCCGCCAGGATAAGGAAATTCCATTCGCATCATAGAGTGGATAATGGTTGATTAAAATAAATTTTTCATCTTTCACTGTGCGCCCCATCCAATTTTTCATATCGGGATCCAATTCCCCATAAGATGCATAAAATGGCGCTGGCCGAGCTTGATTGAATAGTAGAAAATTGACACCCTTATATTGAATCATCTGTGGATAATCATTCAGTTTCCAGCGTTCACGGCTCAGGGTATAGCAGGAATCACTGAGTTTTTTTGTGATTTTAGCCGATTTTACATAGTGGTCATGGTTGCCGGGAACAAAAAGAAATTCAAAGCTCGAATTATTAATAAGCGGGGCAAGGGCATCAAGTGCCTGGTCGAATTCCTGATCTTCACTTAACGTTGTGAAATCGCCTGTACAGACAACCAGGTCTGGATTGAGATATTGTATGCGGTCAACTGCTTTCGCGACCCGTTCCCAGTGGTGCGTTCTATGCCGCCGGAGAATATGGTTTGCCGTTCCAAGTAGACGTTTGTCAAAAAGCCCTGAAAGGGATTTCAAAACGCCTCCGGCGTGGATATCTGAAAAGTGGATTATCCGCATTCAGGTCAATTAATTTTTATTGCCGCCAATTCTAGCTAAACGCTTAAAATCATTTTCTTTCTCTG
>JABSQK010000770.1 GCA_013215875.1 Lentisphaeria bacterium | reverse complement strand
GGCCGGGAAAGCGTGCTGGGATCAAGCTTGAATCTTTGATTGTAGCCGAGGGTTCTTGAGAGATAGAGGCCCTGGCTGTCCATCAATACCTGCGAGGCCGGCAAGGCCCAATTCGGCAGCAGTGGCCCTCCCTGGGCTGCTTTGCGCGCATCTGATATGGCTTTCCGCTCGTACTTCGGGGCCAGCGCCATGGGGCGCTTGTCGACTCTGGAGAATGTTCCCATGTAGGTATTCTGCCCGGCAGGATCGGTGAATCCAGCGGATTCTCCTCCAGACATGGGTCCATAGATTTCGACTTCCGTCAAGGTCCGGAGTCGCGGCACGGCATTCACCAGCAACACGCGCACCTCGTCGGCCAGACGTGGCGGGAACCGGACAATCCGGAAAAGGCTTTTGTTATTGCGAACCGAGGCGACGATGACTTTCTTCTTCTGTTCCGCATCGACGATCATGATGTCAAAATGCGGCGTGGTATTGGCCTCGTCGTAGGCATTGAAATACAGCGCCACCGTGGACACCCAACGCGGCGATTTGAGTCCGAGCGACAAAATGCTGTCTCGGGTAACCATGGGCTGGATATACCAATCGCTGCTGATTTCATTGAGCCTGCCGTTCTGCAGGAAACTCTCGCACACCAACGTGCCGCCGGTTTTGACGCTTCGCTGGACCACGATTCGATTTGGAATCTGCTCTCGCAAAATGCCGGGAAGTGGGGAGTAGTTATCTTCAAAGAGCGGGTTGCGGAGAATGACCGGTTCGACATTATATCCCGGCGGATGGAACATGTGGTTGATGCTGGGGAAGCGAATCCGTCGGAAACTCACGTGGTCGATCAGGACCTCGCCTTCCTTGGCCTGAAATCCAACCGTGAGAGACGTCGGATCCCCACCACTTTTGAATGCAATGCGGCCGAAGCGCCAGTCCTTGCCTGGGGAGAAAACGCGCACAACGCTGTCCGGGTGCCGGTTCTGCACACTGACGCCAGCCAAAAGACCGGACGTCTTGTCCGGCGCCGCGCTACGATAGAAGAACTCCAATACCCATGTGAAATGATCCCCGATCAGGCCTTTGACCTCTTGTTGAACGGCAAGCTTGCCTACCTTCAAGCAGCGCTTGCTCTTATAGCCATCGGAAGCATAGGTAAGCGCAGCTTTGGCGCCATCGCTACTGTCGACCTGCCAGCCGCCGCTCTGCTCGCAGTTACCGTTCGTCAGTCGGTCGGCGTCGAGATTCACGAGCTTGTCCAGTTCGCCGGGCTTGTCATAGTGATCTTGCCAGAGCTTCTCGGTGTAGTCGGGAAAGGTCGGATCGAAGTTGGGCAAGTCCAGCTTCTCCTGTGAAAGCGTCTTGTTATGCTGCATGAGTGCGGTCTGCCACAGGATTTTCCCAGAGACGTCAATGCACATGACCGATCCCCTGAGCCCGCCAAGAACAAAGGCGCTGGAATCTGGTAAGAACCGCCACGCATAGGACATTTCCGACAGTTGCACTTTCACAACCCTCTTGCCGGAAGCGACCTCGTGAATGAATGCCGCACTGTCCTGATCCAGTAGAACAACGTATTTCTCGTCCGGACTGGCGAAGGCGAACGTCGGCATGTTTACGAAAGGACCGAGCCTGGAAACTTCCACGTTGCCTTTCGGCGCAGGGCGTACCAGGCGCAGATCAGAGCCATCGGGAACCAATGCGCCAACAGCGCCAAGACGGAATCGTGCGTTTGCCACCTTTGGTTCTGCCCCTAGAGCTTTCAGATTTTCGTCGAGACGAATTCCGCCGACCGTCAATCCCTTTTCGGTCCACGACACGCCGCCCTTGCTCACCGGACGCTCATTCACTTTGTGACCGGTGGCAATGTCGCGTATGACCAGGTAAGAAGCTATGACATTGATCTTTTCATGCTGTGCTTTGCCTCTTATCTGCTCAATCTGCGCCACCATGGTGCCGGCGGGATTGCAGGCAAAACTCGCCGGATGCCGATGCAGCGTATCACCATCCTTGTCCTTGAAGGTCTCACCTTTCCACTCCGCTAGGATCGTGTACGTCTCGTCCAAAACACGCATGGTCTGCGTCAGCGGCTCTAGGTAGACGATCTTGCGTTTGCCCGGGACATACGCATACAGGAAGTTGCCGGGACTAGTATGCATATCATGACGACGGAGATCAGGGAGGGGGCGGATCCGATAATTGATGCCGTTGTTCATTGGCCCCGGATCCATGGTCAAGCGCGCCTGGGCAATGGGCTTACCATCCAAGCCCACCTGATAGAGTCGAGAACCGCAAGCGGTATAAACGACCACACGATCGACGTCCATGTCGATGCGGCTGGCACCCATTTCCGGCAAGCGCTTAGAAAATCGCAGCTTGCCCTTTGGGTCCAACGAATAGAGGTTATCGCCATGCCCCCAGGTGATGACGTAGATGTTACCGGCAGCATCAAATTTCACGTCCAGCACATATTCGTTGCTACCCATGTAACTCATGGGCGCTACCCGCTTGACCGTCTCGCGGCTTTCGTGCACTTGGGGCTTACCATATGTTGTTGCGGGGCGGGTGGGCCGATTGTCAGCGCGCGAGTCCTTGGCCGCAAGGCCCTGCAACACCCGATCGACCGCCATGCGGGCACCTGGGATATCATTCGCCACCAT
>JABSQK010000077.1 GCA_013215875.1 Lentisphaeria bacterium | reverse complement strand
TTGAACAAGAAATGATCAAAAAAACGCTACATAGTATGCTTATTAATCTCATACGCTAAAGAGACTCCATGATAGGTTCTTTTCAACCTGTTGAGATTAGAGCCCGCCATTCTATAGGGAGTTGCTTCATTAATTAGCCGTAGTGGTGGATTTCAGCCTGCAAATTGATGAACTATCAGCCTCTATTTTGCTGCCAGTTAACGATTGCATGCAAGGCGGAAATACCGTATATTGTAGTCTTTGAATAAACGTTGAAACAAATCGGACTTTTATGAAAATTAAAATATGCGGAATTACCCGTTTGGAAGATGCTCTGTGTGCTGTAGAACACGGGGCCGACATGCTGGGATTTATTTTTTATCAAAAGTCGAAGCGTTATATATCGCCTGAAAATGCTGCAGAAATTATTACTGGAATTCCCGGTCATATAGAAACTGTGGGTGTATTTGTGAATGCTGCTTCTGACGAACTCATATCTGTGGCTGAGACTTCCGGGATTACGACGATGCAGCTACATGGAGATGAAGATGAATCCATTCTGCCGGCGCTTTCAAAATGGCAGATCATCAAGGCATTTGCATTGAAGGATGTGAGTGACTTAGCCAAACTTGATACATTTCAATCCAGCCGTATTCTGATTGACAGTGTCAGCGCAGAACATGGCGGAAGTGGAATAGAAGCAGACTGGAACCTTGCGAGTGCCGCGGCGAAGAAACGGGAAATTATTCTTGCAGGGGGGCTAAATGCAGGTAATATTGAAGCTGCTATACGGCTGGTGAATCCTTATGGGATTGACCTGTCATCCGGACTTGAAAAAGAGCCGGGTATTAAGGATCCGGAAAAAATTAAATTATTTGCTTTAGAGATGAAAAATTTATGAATTATTTATGTTGTTTTATATTGTGTTTCTCAGTCAGTGCACAGAGAAAAGACCTAAAGACAAAGATCGGCTATAGGTACTGGGATAATAGCAAGAAAACTCTAAAAAAAGAAGCGTTTCACTATATTAGACCCAGGAACAAACCCATTTACCATGGGGCACGTGAATTCTTTTATAAAAACGGAAAAACTCAGGAAAAATCAGTCTACCATTTGGGCAAAAGACACGGTGCCTTTAACAGTTTCTATGAAGATGGCTTCGAGAAGGTAAAAGGAAATTATATTGAAGGAAAGAAGGATGGCTTGTGGATTTCCTGGGATAAAAATGGGCAGAAGATCAAAGAGTATACATTAAAGAAGGGGAGCCTTGAAGGGAGCTATAAGGTCTGGTTTGAGAATGGCAAATTATCTATTAGCAGATCCTATAAGAACAATAAAGAGGATGGTAAAGAAACCACCTGGTACCCAAGTGGCAAGATAAAACAAATCCTTCATCATAGTGCTGGCATACTCAACGGGCGCTCAATAAAGTATTTTAAAAATGGCAATCCGATGTATGAGCGGAATGTTTTGTATGGGAAAAAAGACGGGGTTGAGAAAGTATGGGATACTAAGGGCAATGGAATTTTATTACGTGAAACGGCTCATAGCGGTGGATTTAAGCATGGAATTGAAAAGGACTATTGGGCTACGGGGAAAATACATCTCGAACGGACTTGGGATAAAGGAAAACTTAAAGGACTGCATACGACTTATTTTGAAACTGGTAAGAAGCAAAAACAATTTATATATGCAAAGGGTGAAAAAAATGGCAAAGCCAGTTTCTGGTTTAAGAACGGGAACATTAAAGTAGAGGCGACATATAGAAATGGTCTTCAAGAAGGCCCCGTTAAGGAATATCATACAAATGGAAAAGTAAATTTGAGTTACAATTTAC
>JABSQK010000769.1 GCA_013215875.1 Lentisphaeria bacterium | reverse complement strand
GATTTTGCCGGAGGCATAGTGGTGCACCCCTTAGCTGGGATGGCGGCCCTAGCCTGCGTTTTTTATGTTGGAAGACGTAAAAAAAATGGAGAATCGGCCCCACAATCGTCCCATGATTGCTCTTGGAGCAGCCCTCCTATGGTTTGGATGGTTTGGGTTTAATGCCGGAAGTGCCCTGGCTGTTGATGCAATAACAGTTCTAGCCTTCGTAAATAGGGCCTGTCCCAATTAAAAGCTGATCAATCCACAGGTATAAGAGTATCTAAAAAATTTTAAATTCATAAAATATAACCATCAAAAATCATGGTTAATATAGAAAAAGGCACGTTATAATCTTGAGAAACGATTAAAATTAACAAGAAAGGACGTGCCTTTTATGACTCAATTAATACCGTATCAGCTAAGATTTCGTCAAGAAATACCAGAAGTGGTTGGAAATATCGATTATCAACTATTCCGAGATAAGCTTGAGAGGATTGATGAATTGATAAGAAAAGGAAATCTCGATTTTGAGATTATTAGATATCTCGTCAAGGAAGTAGAATTGAAGAAGAAAAAAGACTCCCGTTTGTCTGGGAAGCCAGAAAAGCCAGTGAGTAAAAAGGAGATGATACACCTACAAAAGATCGCGCGAGAAGCCTTAAGGTGTACGATATCTCGACAAATTATAGGAGAAGCCTATCGAACATTTTCAGCTCATCTAGCCGATAGTGTTTTGCTACAGCGGTTTTGTGGGGTAGACCAATGGGGTAGCAAAACGGTTAAGGTACCCTCAAAAAGCCGCCTTCAGAGATATGAACAACTCATACCAGAAAAGCATCTTCGAGAACTCATCATGAAGGTCACAACAATGGCCAGTCAAACAGGTATAACAGGAGCGTCTAATTTGGGGTTAGCAGAGGCTATTAGTCTAGACGATTATTATGGCGACTTAACAGTAATCAAAACCACTATTCATTTTCCAACAGATTGGGTGTTATTAATTGATGCGACAAGGACCCTATGCAAGGCCTTACTATGGATACGGAAATCAGGAATCAAAAATCGAATGAAGTCTCCTGAAGAATTTATGAGACAAATGAATCGATTGTCCATGAGAATGACACATAGCCGGCGACGAAAAGAGAGCAAAAAGACTCGAAAACTAGTACTAAGGCTCATGAAAAAAACGGTTCAACTGCTGCGAAAACATGCCGAAAAGCATCATCAATTATTAGTGGATAAATGGGAGGAGGCAGAGTTAAAGTCGGGTGAAGTTAAGCAGGTTTTGAATCGAATTGACCATGTTCTCTCTTTGCTGCCTAAGGCAGTGAAACAAGCCCACGAACGGATCATTGGAGAAAGAAGCGTCAAAAGTTCTGAAAAATTAGTGAGTTTGTATGAACCAGATACACGAGTCATTGTTCGAGGAAAAGCAGGCGCCGAAGTTGAATTTGGAAATATGGCCTTTATCTCTGAACAGAAAAATGGAGTAATCACTGACTGGAAGTTGTATAAGGAGCAATCACCCTCTGACAGTGCTTGTTTAATGGAAAGCTTAGATCGTCTTAAAAAAGAAGGCTTATCACCCACACAAGCCACTGGAGATCGAGGTACTTTCAGTAAGAAAAATGCCAAACTACTTTTAAAGCAAGGGATTCAAAATAACCTTTGTCCAAGAAATGTTGAGCAGATGAGAGATCGTTATCAGCAAGAAGATTTTTCACGGCATCAATTGAGACGCGGTCAAACTGAGGGTCGAATGGGAATTATTAAGAATTGCTTCCTAGGTTCCCCATTTAGAAACAAAGGGTTTGAATCTAGGGAAAAAGGTCTGGCCTGGTCTATCTTGGCTCATAACTTATGGGTATTAGCCCGATTACCTCGTGCTGGTTTGGCAAACGATATTTTACCTTTAGCTGCTTAGTAATTTCTGACTATTTCAAGACTATTTCAAGACTATTAAACTGGTGCTAGGAAGACGGTTGCCAATTTTCCTTGTTTTTTAGTCGGAACATGATTTTTTCAATTGGTTTATCAGAAATTGATTGTTTTTTTAACAAAAATCCAACTAGATAAAAATATTTATTTCCTATTGATTAAAATTAGGGGGTTTTGGGACAGGCCCTAACTATCTAAAAATCTCAGATGTCCCCGAAGCCAGAGTGCAGAGAGGCAGCACGAAACCATAACCAATGAGACGCCAATACAGGCGACTTGGAGCTGTCTTTGCTAGGGAATAATCATGAATCCCTACACTACCACCTGGTTTTAGAACTTTAAAAAGTCCAGCTAAAAACTCCTTGTAATCAGTCATATTCCGTAACCCAT
>JABSQK010000768.1 GCA_013215875.1 Lentisphaeria bacterium | reverse complement strand
CCTTCTTTAGCTTTTTGTCTTTCTTCTTCTTCGATCCTTTCGCTTTTTTAGGATCAGCAATTTTTGGCGATTCTTCGAATACCCATTGCTCCTGGATCTTGCGAACATTGATTGCTTGCTCAAATGCAATATCGATGCGGGACTTTTTTGCAGAGAATGACAGATCGAAATTGCCATTTACTTTGAGGGATATTTCCTCTTTCCCATACGTCATTACGTGAGTAAAATCATTTATGAAAAGGTTCATCTCTTTATCCAGACGAAGATCGAATTGCAGTTTTTCAGAAATCGGATTTTTGAAATGACCAAAGTCAGTGTCCAGGTCCAGTCCATCGATAGTGAGTAAGCCATTGCATTGAACGCTATCGTCAATGGGCTTTATACTGATCTTAGTGGCCATTTTTCCTTCGAGTTTCTCAATGCCCACGGATTTAGGAATGAAGTGGGCCAGACGGGCAAAGGAGAGGGGTTTTAGATCGATTATAATCTCAGACTCTTTGTCAGGGTCATAATTACCATCAATCGTTAGATCAATCAATTTACCTTTTCGATCAAATACCGCCAGGGCGGTATTTTGAATGAGGACTTTTCCTTTATCATATGAGCTATCGAAGCTGAAGGCTGTCTTGGGCAATATAAGAGGCTCGTCTAATAAATTGCCTGCCAGATGAAATTTGTCGAGATTGAGCTTTCCTTTGGCATGCAGAGTCTCGCCCATATTGCTTACGGCAATTGAAACATTGCTATATATGTTGCCATTTAATCTTGAAATGCCGATGGGCTTTGGAATGTAATGGCGAAATTTGGACAAGTCGGGTACAGAAAAGAATATCTGAGGATTTCCCATATTGGTAGCAAGATTGTAGCCATTTGCCAGTTCGAGCTTGAGCCATACATCATCACGTTGCTTGACTATTAAGCGTGTATCATCGCATTTAATAATTCCCAGCAGATCATCACCGCTTTTCTTCAAAGAATCAATTGATATATTTAGGTGATTTTGTACAGACAAACCCCTCATTTTCTTTCCCGAAATCAGCAGGAAAATATCATCGAGTAATACAGTGCCGCTGAGTTTAATGGATTGACCATTCTCTTTAACTGAAAGTTTCAAATCCTTTGAATAGAGATGCCAGTTATTTATTTCCACATCTGGAATTTCCGGATAGAGGGATTTTAATAGATTGTGATCGATATCGAAAATTATCGGCAAATCGAGATTGTCGGCACTGAAGGTATTCAGGTTAAAGTGCCAATCCTCAGGAAACTGGACCGAGAGTATTTTTTCTTTTTTAGTTTTTGCGCTTACTTCTGCGTTCAATGCTTTAAGTACAAGGATGTTTGAATTCAAATCGAAATCAATTTGCTGCCGACTGCTGATGGATATATCCGGGGTTGTTTTATTGAGGCTGAGAGCATTTACAGATAAACCTGCTAAACTAAATTCGCCATTTAGAGAGAGCTTGCTCGCAGCCTTGAGATTTATCTTTGCCTTATAATCAAGCGATGCCAGGGCAATCTCATAATCCGGCACACATTCTTTTATGATGTTTAGCAGTGATGCATCCGGCATATTAACGTGGATATTGAGCTCGGCAGACTTTCCATTGAGGGCCGCTTTTCCATCCATTTGTACAGTTAACTCCTCTTTTGCGCCATGTGTTTCACTCAGCTTTAGTGATTTGAGCAAAAGGTCATTGCCTTGCATTCCTGCCAGCATTAGCACCTTTATTGAGCGATCTTTTAAGATTAGGCCTGCGACTGAACCTGAAATCTCACCAGTGCTGAAATCGAGCTTAAGTTCTTCGGGCATGAGGTCATTACGTAATTTACCTGTAAGCGTTAGATTCATACCGGGTATATCAATATTATCCTTGGCAATTACCAGGTGCAGTTCATTTTTTAGATCGATTGTAAATGGTGAATTATTTTTTATATCTTTTATAGTCAGGTTAAATGCATCGGCCTTAAAGCTGATTTTTTCAGCCGGCATACTATACTGAAATGAGCAATTTTTAAGAATGATTGATTTTATATTCACCTGGAATGGGCTGGATTCTTCGGCAGGCTTTTTGGGCTTTATCTTTGCGGCATCTTTTTTAGCAGTTTTCACTGGTGAGGCTTTTTTAGTCTCTTCGCCTAGAATCGTTTCAAGTAGTTTATTTATGCGTATGTCATCTGCCTTCACAACCAGGCCATCGATAAGGATCTGCTCAACTACGAGTGTTTGACTGGTTATCAGTGGCATGAGCTTGTACTCGACTTTTATGGTATCGGCAGCGAGCAGATCGTTATCCACTTTAAAGTTTGTGAATTCGATTCCTCCAAATACGGAGAATGAGGTATCTTCTGATTCCACTGGCAATCCAATAAAATCCGCTACACGCGGTAAGACTTGGCTGTCTATAAAACCACCGCGACTGATGTATAAAAAGATAAGTAGTATAAGCGCAGCAATTGCCCCCGCTGAAATGCCGGCAATCTTAAGTATTTTTTTCTTCTTCTTAGTCATTTTTTATT
>JABSQK010000767.1 GCA_013215875.1 Lentisphaeria bacterium | reverse complement strand
TGGAGTGTGACGCATCATGAAAACACCGAACATGCAGACATTAGGGATGTGCTTCTGTTATGTCATCCTGTGTTCACCACTTCACTTCAAATGCTGGAAATGCTCAGCATTCGCAATTTTAAGCACTTTTACCCGGACTGGAAATATGTGGAATCTTATATGGAAGATATCGATTTACTGATCCGCCTCTATCCAAATGCCCAGGGGCTTTATTACATAAAAGCAAAAATTTATGAATACATTTTTAATCATGCCAAAGCATTAGAAATGTATAAAGATTTATATAGCCGCAAACATAAGTTGGATCGTTTTTTGAGTAAGCCGATATATGAAGACATTCAACGGCTCGAGGTGGTAAAAAAGCAATGACCTTATTCTTCATATGCAGCTGGGCCTGTTTTTTAATATTCGCATGGTTGATTAGTAAAAAGTTTGACTATACCAAACCCCATATAGGGATCATTCTGTTATTTATTTTCTTTGGTTGTTTATCCGTACTTGCTCCGACATTTACAAATACCATACTTGCTGAGAAAACGCAATTGTCCTACTATGGGATGGACCCTGTAACTACGGCACTATCGATGTGGCTTGGCCCTGGTTTATGCGAAGAATTATCCAAAATGATTTGTGTACTCCTGCCTATGAGTCTGCTTTTTTTACTCGATGTAAAAATAGGCAAGCATGGGCGCATTCTCTATGCTGTCATTGTCGCTATGACATTTTCGATAATTGAAAACCTGATCTATGCGACCTGGATGGAACTCAGTGATATCCAGATGATACGGCGTGGCTGTACCGCGGTACCCTTGCATGCCTCCATGGGATATATGCATGGTATAGCGATAAATGTTGCATTTAGCAAACGGTCGATAGTCCCGCTACTGGTTGGCTTCTTTGTCACCTCGATCCTCCATGCATTCTACAATGCCAGCCCGCAAATCATCTATATGCTGGTTTCGAGTTTAACCGACCTTACTGTGATCAAGAATGAGTTGATGTTAAAAATGATCTCCTGGGTGATGATTCCGACTGTTTGTTTTTATTCAGCCTTTTGCTGCATACACTGGCTTCGAATTAATGAACTTAGTGAGGAGATAGAATGAAGGCTATCCTGCTCATTGCCCATGGCAGTCGAATGGATGCTGCAAATGAGCAATTATTGCGCATTGCGTCTGCACTTCAAGAAGATCCTCAATACACGGTTTACCCGGCATTTCTCGAGCTGTGCGAACCCTCTATTCCTATTGCAGTGGAACACATGCTAAGTGACGGAATAAAAAATGCACTTGTCCTGCCCTATTTTCTCTCGAAAGGAAAACACTGGCAAAGCGATATAGCCACGGAGATAGATAAAGCAGCGACTACAGACTTTAGCTATAAACTGCTGGATCCCATCGGTGAATATCCAGAAATAATTGACCTGCTTCTAGGGATCCTCAAAACAGCAAACTGAGTCCCGAAAAATGCCTTTGAAAATTAATATCTCAAAGGGTTCAAATTACTTGCAAGCAATGCAAAATGAACTACCTTCTGCCCCTTTCGTGCAAACATATTATTATTTTTATACATATTCTATATAAACCATAAGGACAACTATTATGCCATTAGATCTCGAGAATCTACGCAATATCGGTATCAGTGCCCACATTGACTCTGGGAAAACGACCTTAACTGAGCGCGTTCTATTTTATACCGGCCGCATTCATGCAATCCACGAAGTACGTGGTAAAGACGGTGTTGGCGCAAAAATGGACCACATGGAACTTGAGCAAGAAAGGGGTATTACAATTACCTCTGCATGTACGCAATGTTTGTGGGACGGCACGACAATCAACATTATTGATACCCCTGGCCATGTTGACTTTACAGTTGAAGTGGAACGTGCTCTAAAAGTTCTTGACGGTGCTGTACTTGTTCTTTGTGGTGTATCCGGAGTGCAGTCTCAGTCCATTACTGTTGACCGCCAAATGAAGCGTTACAAAGTACCGCGTATTGCCTTTATCAACAAACTTGACCGCACAGGTGCAAATCCATTTTCTGTTACACAGCAACTCTGTGAAAAACTCAATCACAATGCCATTGTTATGCAATGCCCGATTGGTCTGGAAGACAAGCATAAAGGCGTCGTCGACCTGATTAAAATGAGAGCCTTTGTTTTTGAAGGTGAACATGGCGAAACGATCATTGAAGGTGATATTCCTGACGATATGGCAGAGCTTGTTGCTGAAAAGCGTGAAGAGCTACTGGATGAATTATCAAATTTCAGTGATGAGATCATGGAGCTTCACATGGAAGGCAATGAAATTCCTGAAGCCCTTATCTATGAAACTGTGCGCAAAGCCACAATCGCCCAGGAACTTACACCGGTTTTCATGGGCTCTGCATATAAAAATGTTGCTGTGCAAAAACTTCTCGATGCAGTACATGATTTTCTGCCCTGCCCGACAGATGTAAATAATGCAGCATTTGATATCTCTGGCGATAGTGAGGATCCGATCGTTCTGGACTCTGATCCTGAAAAACCATTTGTAGGCTATGCCTTTAAACTAGAAGATGGTGCATACGGACAGTTGAGTTATATGCGTATTTATCAAGGCCAGCTTAAGAAAGGGTCTCAGATGTTCAATATGACCACTGGCAAAAAGCATAATGTTGGTCGTATCATGCGTGTACATTCCGATGAAACTGAAGATATAGAAGTTGCAGAAGCAGGTGATATTGTCGCTGTTTTCGGTATAGACTGTCATTCAGGAACAACATTTACAGATGATACTGTACAGGTAAATATGACCTCGATGCATATCCCCGAGCCGGTTATCGATATTAAAATTGATTGTACTGATAAGGAAGCGAGTAAGAACCTTTCAAAGGGCCTGAACCGTTTTATGAAAGAGGACCCTACGTTCAAGGTTTCATTTGATGAAGAAAGTGGTGATACGATTCTTTCAGGAATGGGCGAGCTGCATCTTGAGATTTACATTGAGCGCTTGAAACGTGAATATCAAGTAACATCTCTTGAAACCGGCCAACCACAGGTTGCCTATCGTGAAACCATCACAGCACCGACTCCTTTCGACTATACACATAAGAAACAGACGGGTGGTTCTGGACAATTCGGCCGCGTTGTCGGACTCATGGAGCTTATGCCTGAAGAAGAGAAGGAAGATTACCTTTTCGAAGACCTTGTTAAAGGTGGTAATATTCCACGTGAATACATCCCCAGTGTTGATAAGGGTTTCAAAGTTTGTATGAAAGAAGGCGCGCTTATTGGTTTCCCAATCGTCGGAATTAAAATGACCCTAAAAGACGGTGCATTTCATAATGTTGACTCAAGCGACATGGCTTTCCAGCTTGCAGCTATCGGTGCATTCCGTGAAGCATACATGCAGGCAAGTCCAGCAATCATGGAACCCATCATGAAAGTGGAAATCGAAACGCCAACTGAATTCCAGGGTACAGTTGTTGGTAATATAAGTTCACGCCGTGGCATTATTACCGGTACACTCGAAGAAGAAAACTACAGCACCGTCACCTGTGATGTACCATTAAGTGAAATGTTTGGTTATGTTGGTGACCTGCGTTCAATGACACAGGGAAAAGCAACATTCACAATGGAATTTGCAAAATACGCGCCTGTTACACGCGATATAAGTGAAGAGCTTATCAAAAAATACGCAGATCGCAAAAAGAAATAATCAATCGCGTTAATTTAGATTAACGATTATATATGACTTAAGCCGGCAAATTCGTTTGCCGGCTTGCTTATTTTAAAGGCTGCAGCCCGCATGAAGGTCTCATGTTCGCAAGAGTTCCACAGCTTTGTAGAGTATAACGGATGCACAATTTGCCACGTTTATAGAATTTTTGAATCCAAATACAGGCAATGATACTGCCGCATCACAAAGCGCCAAAGCATCCTCATCTATTCCCAATGCCTCATTACCAAAAACGAATGCGCTGGGACCTGGCAGTTTTAGATCTCTGTAGTCAATCGCAGTATCGACTGTTTCCACTGCATAGACATTGTAATTATTCGCCTTACACGTTTTGATTGCATCGCTGGTTTTTTCCATGTGCTCATAGGCTAGGTGCTCTTCTGCACCCATTGAGGTTTTCTCAAGTTTAGGATGTGGCGGGTAAGCTGTGTAACCACAACAAATAATTTTTTCGATTGCACAAGTATCAGCCAGACGAAAAATGTTTCCTACATTGTGGGCACTGCGCAAACGATCTAAGATTACGATGACGGGAATCTTTGGGTAGTCTGTTAGCTGTCCATCCCCCTTTTTTACTGTCATGGGCATTAGTTGTGGCTTTTGCGTAAATGGGATGATGGTATCTCAAGTTCTTCGCGATATTTGGCAACTGTCCGTCGGGCCACTTCCAAACCATCGACCTTTAGTAGATCGCATAGTTTTTGGTCTGATAAGGGTTTGGCTGATTCTTCTTCAGCGATCATTGCTTGAATCTTGTACTTAATGCTATTTGTCGAAAGTAACTCCCCTTCCTCTGTTTTAAAACCTGTAGAGAAAAACTTCCGCATCGGCATGAGCCCATGTGGCGTCTCGATGTATTTATTGGCAATCGCCCGGCTCACAGTTGTTTCATGCACACCAATAATATCCGCTACCTCACCCATGGTGAGCGGTCGTAAAAAATCCTCCCCGTCTTCAAAGAAATCAATTTGTTTATCGAGCAAGACATAGGTAATTTTTTCAATGGTGGACTGGCGTTGGTCAAGGGACTTCATGAGCTGCTTGCCATTCATGATCTTTTCCCGTAGGTATTGTTTAATTTCACTGCTAACATCCGGTGATTCAAGCAACTGCATATAATGATCCGAGATTCCTATTTTGGGGATATAGTCACGATTTACAACAATTTCAAACTGGCCATTTTCTTTGCTCACTGTCACTTCTGCTTGAACAAATTGTATATTCCCACTGCTAATCGATAAACCAGGGCGTGGCTGAAGATTTTTAATTTCCTCCCAGGCCTCATAAATATTTAAGGATGAAATATTTAACGCTCTGGAAATGTAAGGAATTTTATTTTTACTTAAATCATCGAGGTATTTATCGACGAGCTTATAGGCGAGTTTTTCTTCATCCCCCTTGAGACGGAGTTGAATCAAAAGACACTCGCGTAAATCAATTGCACCCATACCCGCTGGTTCAAATTTCTGAATAAGTGCAAGGGCTTTTTTAAGAATCTCTATATCATAAAAATTTGTTGCAGCAATATTATCAAGCCCTGTACTCAAATAGCCCGTTTCATCTATGTGGCCAATAATTAACTCGCCGGCTTCTATTACTTTAGCGGAGCTTTCAGAGGTGCGCATTTGTTCAAGCAATTCCTCCTCGAGGGTTGTCTCAAAACTGAGAGAGTCAAAAAAATGTCTGCGCCGTTCAGCGTCATCACTTGAAAAAACCTGTGTTGCATGGCTCGGCGCCACATAATCTCGAAAATCGCCATCCAACTGCACAAGACCAATGAGGTTTTCGTCAAAATCTGCCGCAGAT
>JABSQK010000766.1 GCA_013215875.1 Lentisphaeria bacterium | reverse complement strand
TCGGAGTGTGCATGGGGTGGCGAAGCAGGTTGGCAAAAAATGATTGGCTATCGCGCCGAAGAAGAAATCTTGTACTCACGCATTTATTTGGCTGATGAACTCGAGTTCTTCGAAGAAAACCAGTGGATCTTTTCTGAGTGCCAGGGTGTTTCTATTGCCTGCCGAAGTATTCGCGGTGAATTGATTGCTGAAGCGTCAAATGATTGGATCCCGGGCCAGGTATTGCGTTCTGAAATTCCCGATGATGTTATTCTAGTGACTGTGGCTGAAACTGCCGAAGTCGGAGGGTTTGATAAATTTCGCCAAACAATTTGTGAATCAGGCCGACTTAGCTGGGACGATAAACAAGTTAGCTTTACAGACCTGAATGGGAGCGTGCTGGTTTTTAGCTGGAAAGAAGATGCGGATCCAACAGTGAATGGGCGGGTACCTTCGTATGAGCATATAAGATTTGAAGACCCTCTGGTAAAATCAAAAAGAGGTAGTGGCATTATCTGCATCGATAGCAGTGATTCACAGTGCATTCTTGACGCATTTAGTCCCGATACCATGAACCGCAGGGATTGCCCGAAATAAACGATTGAAAATAAAAAACGATTCTAAAGAAATAGTTGAAACAATAATACGAGATGTCATACTTTAGAAAATTAAAGGAATTAACGAATAATGCCGGAACCTAAAACCAAAGATGCACCTGCATTGGAAAAGGATGATAGTAAATCCGTATCTCTTCAGTCCAAAGGTGAGATCAATACCCGTCTGGTCCGTTCACTTATATTCCAACAGGGCCCTATTTCCAGAGTCGAAATCAGTAACATAACACAGATGTCATTAGCGACCTTAACTGCAATCTGTGCAGAACTACTGGAGAGTGGTGTTGTGCTGGAGACTGATGCGCTACATCCCAGCGATAACAACCGCGGACGCCGGCGCCGACCCCTGCGAATCAATAGCGAAAACCTCGGTTGCATATCAATGGTTTGCGAGCCCGGTTGCATCGATGTGGCTGTGGTCGACCTTAATGGCGACATTCGTTGGCATCAAACCTTTGAGGTGGAATTTGAAGTTGAGCCCTATCAGATCTGTTTGCGTTCAGCATTGGCAGCCGCATTGGCAGCAAGCCCAATTGAAACAAGTAAATTACTCGAGATTGGTGTTGCTGTTCCGGATATTACGAAGTTGCCCGACCGACCGGCCAAAGTTGATTCACATGCAGGTATATGGGCCGAGATAGAGCCGGGCGAAACCGTTAAAGGCGTTGCGCCATTGCCAGTTTTTGTCGATAAAATAGAAAGCCTCATGGCCATAGGTGAGATGACTTCAGGCGCAGGCCAAGATTCCCAGACCATGCTGCTTCTTTCATGGGATAATGAATTAAACGGTGCGCTTGTTGACCATGGACGATTGATTCGAGGTGCCGACAGTGATGCTGCTAAAATCGGCCATGCATGGGTATCTGACACTGATACCTACTGTTCATGCGGCCTTAAAGGCTGTCTCAATATACACCTGGCATCAGAAAAAATTATTGCCCAATGGCAAGCTGCTCGTTTAGCCATGGGAGATAATTCCGAACGTATAATTGAAGACCACCGAAAAATCATTGAACTTGCATCTGAAGGCGATGGCATCGCTGCAGGGATCCTCGCTGAATCTGCCGAACTGCTAGCACAGGTGGTCGGCCCATTAGCGAATATTCTTCGAATTGACCGGATCATTTTGAGCGCCGACTTTGGTGCTGAGAACGGGCCAATGGTGCATCCCTTTTACGCAGCATTGAGAAAATATGTCTCCCACAGTTTCTATCGCGACCTTGAAGTTCGGTCCACGGCCCTTGGTCTTGCCGGGGCCCACAAAGGGGTTGTGGCACAAACCGCTAAATGGCATTTTGCCATGCCCAACAGCACTGCATAATAACGTGTAAGTAAAATAAGGGATCCGGTAGCAATCATTACCAGATTTTTGCGTTAGCCTAAGTCTTATTCGAGTGCTTTGAAATCCAGGATTCCGAGATATCCACTTGTCGTATCCCCACCTAAATATTGCACGCAATTATCACTCACAACATCTGTATGTTGGAAGTGAAGATGTCCGCACAGAACAGCAGCCAGGTTTTTGCAATTGGAAATCAGCTCAATCGCTTCCCAGGTTTCCTTAGTGGTCAGCGATTGCGCGCCCCACCCGCCTGGTTCTTTAGCATTCCAAACAGGATCGCCTATCATAATGGCACTTTTCCATTTATCGATGCACGCTTCCCGTAGTGTTGGCAGAGAAAGTGGTATATGTATAACAAGTACCATCGGCTCTTCGCGAGCAAATTCCTCTCTCAAGAATTCGAGCTGCTCTGCATTAATTTGATAATCTGAATTATCGACATGAAGAACACGGATTTCGCCACATTGCATGGCATGAAATGACGGATTACCACGATGTAAGGGTTCAAGAGGAACGAGTCCTTTCTGCAGCTCCTCATCATCAAAACGTACTTGTTCAAAATTCCAATCATGATTACCTGGAGTGAAAATAAATGGATAAGGGAGTTGGTCTAAACCAGCCATGGCAAATTCGACACTGGCTGCTGAAGGCGCTTCGACGACATCGCCAGAAAGAACAAGAAGATCTGCCTCCATAGTTTTAATCCGCTCCATCATTTCCGCATAAGCTAAATGATTCGGTTCGCGTCGCTCAGCCACGGCAGCAAATGTTTCCTGCAACGCACCATCGCGTTCATCGACCTTTAGAATATGACAGTCGGTCAGATGTAAGAGTCGATAAGAGTCTGTCAGACCTTCAATTTTGATGGTAGCATGATTCTCTTCTATATGGTGAACAATCCGTCGCATTATTTTTTCCTTCTTTAAGTTTTAGATTAGCTCTGCTATGGCAATGCCATATTCACCGGCAACAGAATATAGCAAAAATGTTTTAGCATCTTCTTCAAAGATGCATGGATCACGGAGTTGATTGGCTCTGTGGTGAACCGCGCCGCGCTCGGATACCTCTAAAGGACAATCGGCACCTTCGTAATCTGTTTCTGGAACAAGCACTGTTTGGGGATCGCTGGCTTGCCAGTTTTGCCAATCCTCGGTCAATTGAATTCTTGACATTAAAATACGCTCCGGGCAATCCCCGGCATTTGAATAAAATACGGTCAGGGTATCACCAACACGTTTCACTGCTGCATGGCGCATGTCTTCTGTAAACAATGTAGGTCCTGCTTCGAAATTACCTATACCATCTAAAGACCTACGGAAAATTCCCGGCATTTCCAAAGTGTACCAATACCCGCACCACTGAAATGCCCGCCAGTAAGATGACCCAAGGGTTTCTTCATTGGCAGTGAAGTTTAGTCCATCCGGTGAGGTGGCCAGGTGTGTCGTTTGATGCGGTGGTTGCGGCAGACAGCAGCCATGGTAATACATGCGAATTTCTTTTTGATCATGCATAACATGAACATCCGGTGACGCAATATGTGAGCCAAAAAAGGAATCGACCAATTGTAAGGTTCCTGGACTGTGCATTTGCCAGGGTCCTTTCAATTCATCTGCATAAGCCAGGCGAATATACGTTCCCTGGTGGTCGGCAAAATAGAGATAGTATTTTCCCAGGGGATTTTCGATCCAATCAGGCACACGGATCAGTGATGGACCATTGATATTTTCGCCCATATTATCATCCATATTCGGAGTGATAATCGGGTTTTCCTTAAAGCGTTCAATCTTCATTTATATCTTTCCTTAGCTCGGCACATTTTTCATAATATTGATAAACTGACAGCTATGATACATAAATCTACCTCGAAGATCAAGGCGCAGACTCTAGATTTTTCTCTTACAGGACCTATTATAAGGTTTTGAAATTACAATACATAAAGAGTGACTGAGACAATGGATATAAAAGAGTTTTTTGATGAGAATGGTTATTATGTAGCCAAGGGTGTTTTCAATGGGCAGGAGTTGGAAGAGCTAACAACGGATTTCGACCGTATTGTCGATCAGCTTTTGGCCAGTGGTGAGGGTATCAATGGTTCATGGCAAAGTGAAGCGGCAGATGTCGTGCGCACAGAAAAAGAATCGGTGATTCTCCATACCCATCAAGTGCAATTTTATTCTTCAGCCTGGGCACGCGCTTTTTATAATGCCGATTTCCTGTCTGTTGCGACGGATATATTAGGCCCGAGTGTTATGCTGCATCATTCCAAACTCTTTCAAAAACCAGCTGGCACTGGTGCACCGTTTCCATTGCATCAGGATTGGCGCTACTTCCCAACTAAAAACGATAGCATGATCGCTGCTGTCATCCACATATCTGAATCAAATGATGAAATGGGTTGCTTTCGAGTTGTACCCGGCTCCCATAAACTCGGTCGTATGCTTGGGTCACAGGGCTTTGAAAAACTAGAAAATGTGAATGAAGAAATCAAGAAGCATAATTTGGAAGATGCCCTGCCGATGGAAGCGGAGCCAGGGGATGTGGTCTTTTTCCACTATTTCACGCTGCATGGTTCCAAACAAAATACATCGGATAAAATTCGCAAGACCATTCTCGTACAGCTCCATGCCGGCGACGATGAAATTGAAGAGGGAAATACCCATACGAATTCACGCCAGATGCTGGCCGGCTTTAATCCAAATGCCACCCGAAAAGGTGCAGAGTAAAACTTGATAAATTATCACAATGTCGATCTGCCAAAAATGGATATTCCATTTCCGGCACTGACCCCGGAACAACGACTTCATTTTGATATCTACGGTTATGTTATCATACATGATGTATTCAGCCCGACTGAATGCACAGACTTGATTGATGTGCTGCAGGATTTGAAAACTGACATGCTTGCCGGTGATGTCAGCGATGATAAAGTTCGAGCGCGGGGAGCAGAGGCTGACGCAGGAAATCCCAATCATATTTTCATGTGCGCAATCGAACAGGCGCATCCTTTAATTTCATCATATGTTTCCCATCCGCGTTTATTAGGCATGGCCTCTGAAGTCGTTGGTGGGGAAATTCGCCTTGTTGAGTCCAACGCACATATTAACAGCCGCTTACCCAACTGGAAAACCTATGATCCGAAAAAATACGGATTTCATACGGGTCTTGATACGCCCTATGGCAGTCATTACCGAAATGGATTTTTTCATTCCAGTTTTGTCAAAACGTTAACAACCCTGACCGATCTTGGCCCGGATGATGGTGGAACTCTAGTGATTGCCGGCAGTCATAAAATTGATTTGCGAAATCAAGAAATGGTGGAATGCGCCTATAAGGATCCCTCATTAATTCACCAGATGATTGCCCCTGCTGGTTCCACTCTCTTGTTTTCAGAAGCCCTTGTTCATGCGGGCGGCCATATTCGCAGCGAAAAAGAGCGTGTCATCATTATCAGTGGTTATGGTCCCAGTCATTTGCCCAATTGGAGTGGTGGGGTATACACAGACGAATTCACTGAGTCGATACCGGATAATTTAAAGATTCTCTTCCATGGTCGCAAAAACTGGGGCCGACTTGCTAAAGAGCGCACGGCGCTTATGCAGGAAACCGATGATCGTCCCTTCGAATTAGGTGACTGGCAAAAACGCAAATCACTGCCCAAAAAATAGTCTTTATCTGATAGTTGGATGAATCATTGTTGAGATAAGTCCATTTTCTCTTAATACTTTTTTTACTTCCAATTCTGACATGGCTTCCAATTCACCTGTAACAGAATTAAGTGATGAATCTAAACCAGTGAATTTAAATAATCTTAAACCTGTTTCCGCTGGTTCTGATACATCGGAAATAGCTGTCTCAGTTTTGAGGAATAGACATTTAATAAATGAATAAATAGAGAAAATAATTCTGTCTATAATTATTACTAAGGCAAGTCCTGAGAACATTAACATCACATGGTAATTTGACTGCCAAAAGCTTAGTACTTGTCCATTTGATAGGGTATCCTTCTTAACAATGTGAAGCCCTGAAAAATATGCTTCATATCCAAAAAAATTAATAATGGTAATGTCTTCAGCCAGTGGAATTAGCAGGACAGACAAAGCCGAGATAATAACAACGCTGTAGCAATTAAAATTCCAAGTTTTACTATTCATATTCTGTATCCTCTTGCTCTTATCATAATTATTATTGATACGAAATTCGAACAATAATCTTTCCATCAACACTTTCAAAAAGCCTAAATCTGACTCCTGTTATCGTAACTCTAGGCAATTTCGATGTCGCATAAAAAAGCAGTCGTATCTGGTCGCCCAAAACTTGTTGTTCTGGGCACAGGATTTGCTGCGTTTAGCCTGCTGAAGAGCATTAAACGCAAGCATTATGAGATCACTGTTGTCAGTCCCCGCAACCACTTCCTTTTTACGCCACTGCTACCCAGTACGACTGTAGGTACCATCGAATTTCGCAGCATTATTGAACCTATTCGAACCCTCAGCGATATCACTTTTCTACAAGCGGATTGCACGCGGGTTGATACGGCAGGTAAACAGGTCGAATGCAAACATCACGATTCTGATGAAAGCTTTAACTGTCCTTATGATTCTTTGGTGATTGCCGTGGGCGCTGTCAACGGAACCTTTAATATTCCCGGTGTTGAAGATCACTGTGTATTTCTTAAAGAACTATCCGATGCGCGGATAATACGCCAGCAGATCATTGAAAACTTCGAAGCCGCCGCCATGCCGGATATCGACCCGAAAGAACGCCAGAGACTTTTACATGTGGTCGTAGTAGGTGGTGGACCGACCGGTGTGGAATTCGCTGCCGAAATGCATGACTTTTTGCGCCAGGATCTAAAGAAATGGTATCCCGATATTTCAGGAGAATCCCGTATCACTCTGATCGAGGCCGGCCCACAAATTCTCAGTAGCTTCGATCAGAAACTAAGCGCCTATACCCAGCGGCATTTTAAGAATCGCGATATCAATGTGCGGACTGAGAGCCGAGTAAAATCCGTCGATGCAGGCAAGATTATTATCGAGCCGGCCGAAGAGATTCCATTTGGTTTGGCTGTGTGGTCGACGGGTTTAAGTGCCAGTCCCTTGCTGGATAGTTCCGGCCTCGCCCATGAAAACGGCCGGCTGCCGACCGATGAATTTCTGCAGTTAAATGATCACACGGATATTTATGCCATCGGTGACTGTGCGATGATCACAGATAATGTTTTGCCGCGCACTGCTCAGGCAGCACAACAAGAGGGCAAATGGCTGGCGAAGAATTTCGATCGCCAACGAACTGGTAAAGAGCCCCGCCCTTTTGTATTTAAGAACCTCGGCATGCTCGCCTACATCGGTGGTAATACCGCTTTGGCTGACATTTCCAATAATATTAAAACATCCGGTTTCAAAACCTGGATCTTCTGGCGTTCTTGTTATATCACCAAGCTCGTCAGTTTTAGGAATAAAGTTCTCGTGCTCTTCGACTGGTTTAAATCCCTAGTCTTCGGCCGCGACATCAGTCGTTTTTAGACTTCGCCCATACGATGGCGTGTCCGTCTTCCCGGTTGAGTCGGGCGAAAAATGGAATCGCTGTGATATCCGTACCAGTGAGTTTCACCACACCGCCAAGAAATTCCTTATCGAAGCTCGCTGTCAGTTCGTCGCCGCTAATACTCAAAGTATTAAGCTCTGGGTTATCACAATTTTCAAAGGCATAAACCAGAGGTCCGCGCATGAGTGCCAACCGTCCGGCATTTGCCTCAACCCGTGAATCAGATCTTACTCGTTGAACATCCATGGGCAGCAAAAGTTCAATCCGGTCACCGCTTTTCCAGTTCCTGGAAATGGCTGCGTAGCCATCGACAATTTCGCCTTGCCAATCCTCACCATTTACCGTAAGCGATGTGTAATGTGCGAGCTGCGGTTCATAGGAGTAGCAACTACTTGCATTTCGATTTGGTATCCTGAGCTTCACAGTGAACTGCTTTTCCTCTTCAGGGTCCAAGGTAATGGCAATCTTCCCATCCCATGGATAGTCCGTTTTTTGCTCCACGTTAATGCTGGTGCCCGCGATGCCATCGATTGTCGCAGTACTGCCAACGTATAGATTAATAATCAATTCATCTTCGCTGGATGCATAAATATAATTTTGTAGGGAGGCAAACGTGCGGGCAATATTTCCCTGGCAGCAACAACCGATCCACGGTTCGCGTTGGGCAGTATCATCGAGCGGGTTTCGATAGTAGTGCGTCTTGCCATCCGCTCCCACACTGCCGAGCAATGTATTGTAAAGTGCCAGCTCAAGAACATCGATGTAGGCAGCGTCGCCGTAGGTTAGATTCATGCGTTGTCCCCAGAAAACCATGGCGGCTGAGGCGCAGGATTCAGCATAAGCAGGTTTGTATTGGTTCGGCAAAACAAAGTCCTCATCAAATGCTTCCCGTTCATCCTCTGCACCAATTCCTCCGGTCAAGTACATGCGGCGGTTTACAGCGCTGTCCCAAAGTTTTTGAATAGCTGCATGATAGTTGGGGTCATCGTCTTTACGTGCCACATCAGTCATACCGCTATAAAGGTAAACAGCACGGACCGCGTGGCCAACAGCATCGGCCTGTTCGATTACCGGCAGGTGATCCTGTGAATAAGTCGCACCACCATCGCTGCCACGATTATCACAAAGGAATTTGCTCAATTCTTCGTAGGGCTTAGCGGTGCCAGCCCCTTCTTCCTCATCAACAAGTGTTGATAGGAGAAATAGTGCGTACGAGATTCCTTCATGGGGTACATAGACACGATTTTCTCCTTTGGCAGCAACATCAGATATGATATTGTCAGCACAGCGTCGTGCAGCGTTATAGAAGATTGGATTTGTTTTACCCGTCATGCGGTAGTGGGCTATGCCCGCTTCGATAAAGTATGCCTGACAGTAGAAATAATGCTGGCCAAAATGTTCGCGCTGCCCGGGATCGAACACTGTAATATAAGTATGGATAAAACCGTCTTCGGCCTGAGCCGATAGAATGATAGGCATCCATTTATCAATGGTGCGATGAAAGAGTTCCTGTGCTGCTTTAATTTCACTGTCGCCGGCAGGATCAATCCCACATGCCCAGCACATGGCTTCGACTGTATTGTGCACCACAGCATCGGAATAACCAAAGATCTCTGGAGATTCCCAAAATCCGTCCCCATAAGTCCCTGACTTATTCCCCTGTAAAGCTCTAGCAGCCATCTCAAAGTTGCCAAGCCAACGCGGTTCCCCGGAGTGAGTAATACAATGAGGAATCCACGTGCAGATAATTTTCTTAAGATGATCGCGCCAAAAAGGATTGTCGGGATCAAATGAAAAACGACTAGGAAATACAGGGTTTATTTCGCTTACAGGCATTTTTCAAATTTCATTTATGGGTTGGGTCATTAAGCTGTGGGTCCATTCCGCCGGCATGTAAATTCGCTTGGCATAGTCATCAAATGGAAATGTGAGTTGTCGATAAATTTCGAGGATCGTGCGTTTTTTATAGGTACGCGGAAGCTTCCCTAATGGTGATAAATAAATTCCCGACCAGGCTTCACGTTTCACCGCAATTACTTCTTTGACACCATCGTAGTCGACCTCCGCCTGGAAAATCCCATTGTCTATTTTATATTGACCTG
>JABSQK010000765.1 GCA_013215875.1 Lentisphaeria bacterium | reverse complement strand
GGTGGCATAAAGTGAGCCGTCATTCATTGGTGTCGCGTTCATCTCGCCGGCGATCGGTCCCGCTGGCGCCCGTAGTCCAACATCCCCATCGGGCAATGTTTCCCAGTTGTGTTGAGCAGGGTCATGTTCAGTCAGCAGATTTTCACTGCGAAAAAGAGCGCCTTCATCAGTATCAAAAAATCCCCAGCCGAAACCGCCAACCTTGGTGGCACAGACATACGCGGCATCATTGTGAATAAAGGGTTTACCAACACCCCAGAAAAAGATCACCTTGCCATTGTAGATATTATTACGGTCGATTTCGAATAGGCGCATGGGAATTTCATAACGCTCACTGGACCAACTCAGTCCATAGTCATCCGAATATCGGTAGGCATAAGTCCCCAGCGAATCGACACGTTTTATGGCGGGTCCGTCAACGGGCAGGACCTCTTGCAGCTTCTCTTTGTTGTAGGTGTAGAAAGCATAGATGCGGCCGGTTGACGGGACCTGCAGGGGCATCACCCAGCTGGCCTCCGGCCCGGATGCGGGTTCGATGTCATAAAGCTCGGACCAAGTTTTGCCTTGATCGCTACTGATACATGAAACCACATGTTGCCCTTGTTCCCCCTCCTTGCCCTGGCCAGTCGTCATCACACAGGTCCAGGATCCATTTGAATTGTGGATAATGTAGGGTTGGTCGCAGTAGCCTTCGCTGGGAATTATCCTGCCGCATTCTATATGTCTCGTATCCATCTGGTGACTATAGAGCTCGGTGCTTGGATTTAAACTTTTGGGACCGTTTTACTACCACATGAAGTACAGGTAGGATTTAGTATTGGTCGTCCGTCTAACAATTTGCGGCACTGGATCATCGTTCCACTCCACCCGACCATCCTGCTTCAATGAATTCACCCCGAACCACAGACTTGACCGTGGTTCTAGGTCACCGAGGTGATTGTTTCGTTTGGGTAATCCCCAGCCATAGATAGGATTATTAGGCAAAAAGGCAAAAATATCCGCACCGATTGTTTCATCCGGATCACTGACAATCCCCATCCTTTTCGGGGTAAAATATTCCGGTCCATTTTCATCACCTGAGCGAAGACTCCAACTGCTGAAACAATCCGTTTTAGAATAGCCCGGCCATAAGGCATAGTTTAAGTGATATAAGCCATCATATGGAGAAATGTATAATTTCGTATTGTCGGTTGGCTGCTCTTTGCTCGATGGACAATGCAAAATCAGACTGTCGCCGCCGGCAATGTCGTCAACAAGGATTTTGGCCTGGTATTCCATCAGATCGACATTACACTCAGGAGAAATCGTCTGGGGAACTTTGTAACTACGTGGCGGATAGTAACGATCACTCTCACCTAAATACATTAAGTATCCCATACCAATCTGACGCAAGTTCGAATTACACAGGGCCTGCCGCGCCTTTTCCTTGGCCCGACCAAAGACTGGCAACAACATTGCCATCAGAATCATGAGTATTGCGACGACAACTAATAGTTCGATCAAGGTAAACCTTGCTCTCGCTAGTCTCTTAGTCATGCGCAAGCGCATAACCTGCCGACTTAACGTTTTTAAAAAAACATTTGGTTCTATCAAGGTAAACTGTTTTCTGCGCTCAATTTCTTTGCTTATTGGTCGTATCATCATATATATACCTTAGTAAATTAGTGGTTCAGTTGCAAGTTTTATAAACGTTTGGTACCGAAGATTACTGACAACATTTCTTATCACCCTTGGCTGCATTAAGGATTGCCACTGTTGCCGCATATTTAAGTTGTTTATCATTTTATAAGCCATAATTTACTCCGCCATGATCGTATGCATAGGTATACTATAGTTATAGTATATAGGTATAGTATAGCAATAAATCTCTGGGTCAAGCCTTTTTAAAATAAAATGTCGTATTTAAGGAAAAAAATTAGTCACGAATACATGGAAGTCTGCCAGATCTTGGACTGCCATCACAGGTATCCCGTGTGACTACTGAGCCGGCAGCAAATAATATTGC
>JABSQK010000764.1 GCA_013215875.1 Lentisphaeria bacterium | reverse complement strand
AGTGCCTTGGCAAATGCCCTGTGGCCTTTTAAAGCCAGGGCCCAGCGGTTATTAAAAAAATCATCGGCCAATTTTAAGTTTTTCCGGATGCCTTCCATATCTTCTTTCGGAAGTAGGGCTTTTCCCTTGTAAGCCTTTGGAGTTACCGCACTCTGGCCCATTAAAACATGACTGTCAGTAAAGATACACAGGTCATAGCTTCCAGGAAGCAAACTGCCAAAGTCATAGCTATCACCTTTGACCCGTGCAAAAACCACCAGTTCCCTTTCATTATCCAGGGCAGTTACAGATCTAAGTTTGCCCAGTCCCTCGACCTTGCCCTTAATCCCGGCAGCATCCTGTATTTTTATATCAGGAAATCGAATGGTGCTAATATGAACGACAGCAGCCAGGGGATCATTCAACTTGCCCTTTATCTGGCGCTTTAGAAATATTTTAGCCTTACCCGTTTTTGCCCGAAGGGTAAATGCTGCAGAAAGTATGTGCCCCTCTATAACATCACCGGTTACCAGAGTAATTTTGCTTTTGAAATTAAACAGTGGATAGGATCCTTCAGAGTAAATCTTCTCAATGCGGCCGCTTTCTTTAAAGGTCCAGGGACGCTCAAGGGATTTCTTCTCGACGATATGCTCAAGCAAGACAATATCCGACAGAAGAATTTTTCGTTGGCGTTTTTCTCCGAATACAACAATGGTTAAGGGCCGTGAGCCAATGATCTCGAGGGTGCCCTGGTAGATGCTGCCATCGGACATGCTGATAATTGCAGCCAAACGTTCTTTCTTTCGTATGCGTGCATCAAGCCCAATCGTGGCGAGCAGAGCAATAATAAGGATATTTGACTGTATCGTTTTCATTAGAATAAATTAAACCGCCTTCTTAAGAACCATTCTGTTAGCAATAGGGTAAAGAGCAGAATCATAATCCAGGCTTCTTCAAAAATCATAAAGCGCTCCTTGCGAATTAAGTTTTTACGTACTGCCCGAACAAGTTCTGATTCGAGCCGTTTCACTTCATCCACTGCAAAAATATGTTTGGCAGAACTAAGATTTGCCAGTTGTTCATCTTGCACTGCCAATTCAAGATTTTCCTTAAACACCTCGCCGACCAGCAAAAACTTATAGCGCTGACGAATCAGCTTATTGCCGGCAAGGGACTGTACCTTTAAAACATAGCGTCCTTTCGCGAGTCTGGGAAGCTCTGAGCTATAAAATTCCCCTTTACTTTGAAGGTCGAGACTGTGCAGAGAATCACTCGCTTTATCCTTATAAATGTCCGCCTTCAGGCTCAAAGATTCGTTCGCACCATCAGGATGCCGGGCAATCGCTGTAACAGTAATTTCATCTTCAGGAGAAAATTCAGTTTTGGAAACGACAACTTTGAGTAAGTCTGCTTCATCGGAACGGCTTTTTGAAAAGAGCAGCAATTGCCGCCAAAAACGGGCAAAGTTTTCTTTGCGAATATCCGCCCTGCCCCATTGATGAAATGCATTGCTTAAGAGAGCCAGAACTTTTCCGCTGCCATAGTTGTGCCAGACTAGCAAGGGGTAGCGTTTGTCAGCACGAGCATATAGGGCAACTTTTGCATGGCTCTTTATTTCCTTCACATGGTTAAGCGCTTTTAATGGCGGATTTATTTGGTTATCACTTATGATATCGTCCACCTGACGGCGAAAGGCATTGCCTGATAAATCGCTTGTCGAGACCAGGAAATTTCCAGCTTTGTAGGAATCTTTCAGATGCATAATCGGACTTAGGCGGCTTATGGCTGAACCAGGCAGCAGTGGACCAAATGATTCTTTACCGCCGAGCAGAATGAGACTACCACCATTTTTCACATACTGCTCAAGGACCTTTGCTTCCGCGACGCCGAGCATATCCATATTATGCGAGGCAAGAATAAAGCAACTGATATTTTTTAATTGCGATGCTTGTTTGGGTATACCATTAGAAAAAAGTGTATTCACTTTTACCCCTCGCACATTGTAGGAACCTTCTGTGAGCTTATAGACTGCGGTAAAAATGCTCTCTGGGTCTTTTTGAAACTCGCGCAGCAGTGGGCGAAAGCCATTGGTGAGAATTGGAAAGTATGCGACAATTTCATTTTTTGCCTTAACTAACTCGATAGCCAGTTCACGTTCATTATTTAAATAGCCCACTTCATCTTGCAAATGTTTTAGACTTATCTTTACAACATGCACGCCTTCATCTTTAAGTACGCATGAGACACTCTCGATATGGGTACGACCTGGGCTTATCGCAAATGTGTTTTCTGCAATGCTCTTGCCATCTGCAGTGACTGTCATTTGTATCTGCTGTTCTCGGCTATAGCCTTGCAAGCGCACGGGTATATCTAAAACGAGCTCTTCATTTTCACTGATTTTTACTGGATACTTAAAGCGCTGAATCGACAGATCCTTTACCTTTTTTAGATTCGTTCCGAGAGCTACAGTACAGACAGGAATCGAAATCGTATTGGCACGAAATTTGGAATGGTCGATACCATCAGTAAGGAGTACGATGGCGGCAGTTTGCGCAAAACCCACGTCTTTGTTCACCTGTTCCAATGCATCCTTTAAGTCAGTACCTCCAGAGGCCTTAAGATCCTGAATAGCGCTTTTATTTAATGACTTAGCCTTGGAATTGAAGCTGTAATATTTTTGAGGATATTTGCTCAAGGCAGGCATTTCAGCAGTTTTGACGAATTCCTTTGCGACTGTTAAACGGCTTTTCCCAAGATCCATATCGCGTGTTTTCATGCTTTCCGATTGATCAATCATAAAAACAATTTGCGATTTTTCCAGATTTAGATCTTCAACAATTCGTCCGGGGTTCATTAACATGATGATTAATACAAGTAAGGCTAAGCTGCGAAAAATAAATAGTATGGTCTGCTGCTTTTTAGTGAGTAAGGCATGCTTGCGACTCAATAAAAATATGAGCAAGGCCATGCATGTAATAAAGCAGAGCGTTATTAGCCAAGATGGAATGAGCGGGTAGAATGAAATCATAAACTGGTAATCTCCAGGTCTACTTTTTCATTATCGTTTGCTAAACCTGCGATCGCATAGCGATTGCCGAGTAGCAACTCCGCAATAAATAGAATAAATGCCAGCAACAAAAAGATACCACTTAAGTCGGAGCCTTTACGGAAATGTGAAATTTGTGAATCCAGTCGTGCTTTGGTGCGCAGGATATTTCCGGAACCATTACTCAATAATGCCTTGGCCTTGGCAGGATCGCTGCGCTTTAAGTGACTTTCTTTTGTATCCGGGTTTATCACAACAGGGTCCTGCTTTCCATTATCCACTTCGAGGATTCCCGGCTTCCACGTTTCCTTAAAACGCAATTCACCCTTATAAGCCTGCAGGGCATAGTTTTCTTTATTTAATCTGAGCATGAGTTTCTTATCCGATGCCAGCAGAACCTGCTGGCCGCAATTCGCCGAACGGTGATTCACACCGCCCTGTGATGCATAATTGAAAAGGTGAATCAACATAACCGGGAATGATTTCAACTCCGGCCAATTCGTATAGTCACGCCGCCCGGAACATGCCAGGCTTATCCAGCGCCCCTTCTCAAAATGATGATCGATGACAAGTAACAAACCATTTTTTTCCGCGAGTATGGTGGAGTTCTTTGTACGTTTCATTAGCTGATAGCGTTTCCATTGCAGCATATCCATATCCAGAAGCTCATTTAATTCTGCGAGATCGCTCTTAAAATCCAGGCCCTTAAATTTAGCACTTTCTTTTTTGGAATAGATATTTTGAATTTCAGGACTGAATTGCGCAAATGTTTTGTCTGTGAGCCGTGAGCCGGCAAAACTAATAATGGTGCCACCACGCTTCATATAGTCTTCAAGGATCAGGGCTTGCTTACGGTCTATCGGATCTGGATTGGTTAATACCACGACATGTTGATCGCGCAATATCGTGCTTGAGAGTTCCTGTATAAACATGCGTTCAGACTTTATGCCATTTGCACTGCCTCCCTTAACAGGGTCGACTGCCATCTTCACAAAGAACCATGGCTTCACTTTGTTTGTTATATCCGATTCGAGAAAGAGGCAATTAATATTTTCGGCGATTTCTGTACTGAAATAGCAACGATTGTCACCCCGCAAGTTCGTATCATTTATTTCCACATAACCCCATAGGCGACCAGCCTTTACGGGTACATATTCAAAATAGCCCTTCACCGTATCGCCCGCT
>JABSQK010000763.1 GCA_013215875.1 Lentisphaeria bacterium | reverse complement strand
GGAAGGAGAGGGGTATATTCACTCATGCTTGTTACTCTTTTGGGTTAGTGGTTTTTCTCAAGGTAACGAGCATTTTTATTTTAAAAAGAAAAAGGATAAAAAATCCTTAAGGAAGTGCCATTAGGCCTACGACCTGGGCTAGCCTACTTTTAAAAATATTATGAATTGTGATTTCGGGCCAGAGGCCACGAGGCCCAGTAGGAATCCCGAACTGCGAATTACACACCACGGCGTGTCGTGTCTACGGAATGCCTAAACTGCGATTCAAAAACTTATTTCTATGATCGCGTTCGGAGACCCCGACCTACCTTGAATGCCGAAACTGCGAATTACACAGCACGGAGTGTCGTGCCTACGGAATGCCGAACAAATCACATATAGCTGCAACAATTGATATGTGACACTGCACGAGTATTGTGAGAAGCTAAATTATAAAATAAAGGAATGAACTATGAGACCATTAAGTACAATTGCCCCGGAATGGTGGGACTATACTACGCTCGATCGTGAGATACTCGATGATGCTGCGGCATTAACAATTAAAGATATTTCTGAAATGGGCCGCGATGGCTTCACAATAAAATTCTACGATACGGTAGAAGATTTTTTCCTTGCTGAAGCATTGGAATATATCACCAGCTGGCAAGCTGCTACTGCGGATCAGCCGACGGGTATCTGCGGCCCTATAGGCCCTACCGAGCAATTGCCACTGGTTGCCCGTCTGGTAAATGAGCTCGAACTGGATCTAAAGAATTGTCACTTTTGGGGCATGGATGAATGGGTTGTCGATGGTAAAGAAACCGGCATGGATTTCCCTCTTGGTTTTGCAAAAGCAGACTGGGATCTTTGTTTCAGCCGCATTCGCAAAGACCTGCTCATGCCAGAAGAAAATATTCATTTTCCTGCGGCCGATCCCACAGCTTATATTAAGAGCTGGAATGATGCGACCTGTAAAGTCATGCAAGGTGGCCAGGGCGAAATTAAACATTGGGCATTTAACGACCCGCTGCGTCGCGAAGGTGAGTACAAAGACCAGCCACCAACACCTGAACAATACCGCCAGTTGGCAACGCGTGTTGTCGACCTGCATCCCATGACACAAATACAGAATGCCCGTACCTCCGGTGGCGGTGCTGTACAAAATGTGCCGACTCAAGCAGTCACTGTAGGCCCTCAGGAAACCTGGATGGCAGAAAAGGTTTCCATTTGGCATCCAGGTGTACATGACAATGACTTTGGTATGCGCCTTAGTACTCTGATGATTTCAAAGAAAATTCCCGACAGCTCAGTACCCATGTCGCTTCTGGCAGATCATGATAATGTGCAATTTAATTTTCTGCGTCCGGCGATGAATGAGTGCACTATTGAGATGCATTAATGAGTAAATCCGTTCTGGCCATTGCCGCCCATCCTGATGATATAGAAATTTTCATGGCGGGCACCCTCTTCCTTCTTAAGGAAAAAGGTTATGACATTCATTATATGAATGTCGCCAATGGCTCATGCGGAACTGTCGAGCACGATAAAGAAAGCATTATTAAAATACGTGAGCAGGAAGCCCGCGATGCCTGTGCCTATATCGGTGCGACTTATTATCCCTCCATCTGCAGCGATCTGGAAATTTTTTATAGCAATGAAAATCTTCAAAAAGTTGCTGCTGTAGTTCGCCAGGCGAAGCCCGATATTGTTCTAACCCATGCGCCGCAAGATTATATGGAAGACCATATGATTACCAGTCGTCTTGCTGTCACCGCGGCTTTTAGTCGCGGTATGCCCAATTACATCACCGAGCCTGATTGTGAACCAATCCAAGGGGATGTCGCTGTCTATCAAGCCATGCCACACGGTTTATGCGATCCATTGCGGCAACCAGTAAGCAGTGAATTCTACGTGAATGTGGAATCCGTCATCGACCAGAAGAAAGAGATGCTGGGGAAACATGCGAGTCAAAAAAACTGGTTGGATGTCTCTCAGGGAATGGATTCATATATCGTCACCATGACAGAATTTATGCAAGCCATCGGCACATGTTCAGGGTCGTATCAATTTGCTGAAGGCTGGCGACGCCACCTGCATTGGGGGTTCAGCGCTGATGATACCGACCCGCTGGCAGAAATACTATCGGACGATATCGTTTTCGATCCAGGTAAAACTAGTTAGGCCCTAGTTAATCCTCTTTCGGTTTTGTCTTACCGTAGGGATTTTCTTTTACTTTTGGCTTCGGTTTTGGTCTTGGTTCCGGACGATGATCGGACTGAAGGCCATCAAGAAAATTTCTCAGAAATTGGTCGAGGCATTGGCGATAATGTTTATGACCCGGCTTTCTAAAAAATGCACTCAGCTCATGCCTGCTAAATTTGATATCTACACGAGCCAATATTTCGATAAGATCATCATCCTTAAGCTCCAGGGCAATCTTCAATTTCCGCAAAACGATATTGTTAGTTAACTTTTCTTCTGGCGGATGTTGTGGGCCATCCTTTTTTCCGCGTTTATCAATAATCAATCCATTGAGGAATGTCGCCAGGACAATGTCCGGACATTCCTGGAAGTCGAGATCGTCATCCTGTTTCAGCCAATCACTGATTTCTGCACGGGTGACCTCACTATCAGCCAAGGCAAAAAGTGCGATCATTTTTGAATCATCAAAATCGAATGCGTATCGAAGGCGCCGTAAAATATCATTGCTGGTCATATTAGTATCACAGGTTTACCTAAGTTTAGTTGCAATTGATCTATATCAGAGAAACAGGCAGATTCAAGTATTATTGGAACCGTTAAGATAGTAAATATTGTGATTTCGGGCCAGAGGCCACGAGGCCCAGTAGGAACTTCAAATTACACACCACGGCGTGTCGCGGCTACGGAATGCCGATCTTCCAAACTAAGGTACTTGTTGTTAAGTAGGCTAGCCCAGGTCGCCAGGCCTGGGAAAGATACATAAAAATATTCAAGCTACGGAGTCGCGGAGTAATTACCTCGCTCTTGCAGAGCTATTATTATTATCGGTGCATAAAAACCAGGCCTACGACCTAATGGCTAGCTTACTTTTAAAAATATTAGAAATTGTGATTTCGGGCCAGAGGCCACGAGGCCCAGTGGAATGCCGAATCTGCGAATTACACACCACGGCGTGTCGTGCCTACGGAATGCCGAATCTGTTGAAAACTTCTTTTTTGATCGCGT
>JABSQK010000762.1 GCA_013215875.1 Lentisphaeria bacterium | reverse complement strand
ATTGAATTATATGACCCCATACGAATATGAGAAAAATTTCAATCCGTATTATGTCGCATGAAAACTAACTAAAAAAGTCAAAAAGAATGTTTTGAAGGGACTACGTAATCATCCCCCTTGAAAAAGGGGTGCATTACAGATATAAAGGCAATGAAAGAATTCCATAGGGTTCTCAAATCCGATGGCTGGGCAATTCTATTAGTACCTATATGTGATATTGATAAAACATTTGAAGACGCGTCAATTGTTGATCCCCAAGAACGGGAAAAAGTTTTCGGAGAAATTGACCATGTACGTAACTATGGATCGGATTATGTTGACCGCCTAAAGTCAGCCGGTTTTAGTGTCGACTCCTATAGTGCCAAAGATCTGGCAAATCCCCAGGATATTGTCCGAATGGGCTTGAACCCTACTTTTACTGGTGCGATTTTTCTCTGTACTAAATAATCCTTTTTCTCATACACAAGGTATTGAACGACTTCGTCTTAGAACTTTGTTCTATCTTTACCTGCGGCTGCTTGTTTCCTTTCAGTCTGTGAAATTCGCTGACAAGAATATAGACCTCGATGATCAACTATTTAATACTTAAATCCTTTTGAAAAACTTTATAAAATATCTTTGGACCCATTACCGCATCCTCAGTATTCTGGGAGTCGTGATTATGGTCATAGGCGCAAGTATTGATGCAATTACAGCATTTCTCATTACCCCAATATTTGATCTTATTATGCAGGACCAAGGTGTATCTAGTCAATATACCAGCATAACCCGTAAAATATTTGAGATTTTAGATACATTTGGATTACCAAAAACAACCGCCTTTGCATTAGCATTATTCTTAGCTGTTTATTTATTTCGTAGTTTAATCTCTGTTTTTGCTGGTTACTTTGAATCAATTGTACGAGGTCGGTTGCAACGCGATTTAACAATCAATGTTTTCGATGCTGTTGTAAATGCAAACTGGAAATTTTACCTGAATAGAAATCAGGGGGAGTTTATAAATAGCATTGTGAATGAAACAAATAATTTAAGTTATGCCTATTTTGCTTTTTCATCCTGTGTCGTTGCATGCTTTCAAATCATTGCATTTGCATCTGTTGCAGTCATTATGTCCTGGAAAATAACCCTATTTTGCTTAATCGTAGGGTTTATTGCTGCTATTCCCTTTCTTCTTGCTTCCAAGTTAAGCTATCGTTGGGGAAAAGAAGTTGTTACAGTTGCAGGCGCCCGTAGTTCGATAACACAGGAAACATTTGCATTATCGAAAGTAATTCAAGCGTTTGCCAAACAGGGACTTGCCGTGGAAAAATTAAAAAAATCTCAAGATGAGAATTATAAGTATAATGTAAAAATATATACAATTGGTAAAGCCATGCTAGAGCTTTATTATCCTATGGGAATTATTAGTGTTTCAGCAGCTTACCTTTTATCGCTCAAGCTCAAGCTCTCATTTGCTGAATTAAGCATCATCCTTTATGCCTTGTGGAAATGCATGCCTCAGGTATCCTCATTATTGAGAAATAATGCAAATTTCAGACAGTATGTACCAAGTTTTGAAAATATAAAATCCCTTGAGGAAGATGCTCTAAATAATCAATTACAATTACAGGGGCAGCACTTTGAAAGACTCAAGGAAACAATCGTCCTAGATAAGGTTTCGTTTACATATGAAAACTCCGAAAGCCCAGCGGTGATCATTGAAAATCTTGAAATCGAAAAGGGGAAAATGGTAGCCATCGTAGGGCCTTCCGGTTCAGGGAAGTCAACACTTGCAGATCTTATAATGGGCTTCCACCAGCCGCAAACTGGAGACATCCTTATCGATGGCACTCCACTGTCAGAATTGGACCTGAAAAGCTACCGGGAGAAAATCGGTTATGTCCCGCAGCAATCTGTTCTCTTTAATTCCAGTATCCGCGAGAACCTACTCTGGGCAAAAGAAGATGCCACAGAAGAGCAGTTACTGGAAGCATGCGAACAGGCCAATGCAATGGAATTTATTAGTAAACTTAAGGATGGGCTCAACACAGTCGTTGGAGACCGTGGCTTACGACTTTCCGGTGGACAGGTGCAGCGCCTCGCCATTGCAAGAGCAATCATCCGAAAACCCGAAATCCTTGTACTCGATGAAGCTACCTCAGCCCTGGATTCTGAATCCGAAGCACAAATCCAAAAAGCTATAGACCAAATAGCGCACTCCACGACTATGATTGTCATCGCACACCGTTTGTCTACAATAGAAAACGCAGATATGATATTCGTAATGAATGAAGGAAACATCCAAGAGCGAGAATTGTCATAACTGAGTAAGAAACAATAATGCTTCTTTCCCAATAACTCTTTCAAAGATAATGATAATACACATTCTATCCGACAACCCAATTGCATTGCAATTCGTAAAACATCTTAATGAACATTTTGATAATAAGCATCATACATTTCTAATATATGATTACATTGGGAATAATGATTATTCGGAAATTAAAAATATTCAGCTTTTGTGTTCATTGCACCCTATTAAAAGAAATCTGCTTTTAATACAAAAAATGCACGAGGCCAAACACATAATTTTACATGGATTATTTATCGAAAGAGTAAACCAGTTGCTTTGTTTTATGCCACACATACTAAAAAAGTGTTACTGGATTATGTGGGGGGGAGAATTTTATTTTCCTGACAGTCATACTTTTTGCAGGAAAAAAGTTATAAAACAGGTAGCAGGACTAGTAACCATAAATCCATATGAAATCGATTTGGTTCGCGAATGGTATGGCGCTACAGGAAAACATATATCATCATTCACATACCCAAGTAACCTTTTTGTAGATGTTGAAGTATCTACCGCTAAATTCCAAAAAACAAAAATCTTGATTGGAAACTCTGCCACACCAACTAACAGGCACCTAGACATATTCAATCGCATAGCGCATAGCAATCTTGCTAACTTTGAACTTATCGTGCCACTATCATACGGAGATATGGAATATGCTGAAACAATTATTAAAGAAGGATTGAAAATGTTCGGTGAACAATTTTCCCCACTTCGCGAGTACTTGGCTTATGACGATTATGTGAAGCTTCTATCTGAGATCGACATAGCAGTCTTTGACCATAATCGACAGCAAGGGTTTGGCAATATTGTCAAACTTGTTGGACTTGGAAAAACCGTTTATACTAATAGTAGTAGTACACCTTGGCGCTATTTAAAAGATCTTGGAATTGAGATATTTGATGTAGATGAATTCTCAGAAAAAAAGATAACTATTGCCCAACAAAAAAACAATATTAAGATTATCAAAAATCAATTTTCTTTAATCAAGTTAAATGAACAATTAAGGTTAATATTCAATGACAAGGTATAGGATTGTCAATGCTGATATCTCGACCAAGAAGCTTATTAGTAATATCCTTTTGCAATGTTCTAGTAATTTGGTGAGTTGATAGCCTAAATGGGACTAAAAATATGAAAATTATCAATGCGACTTGGGAAATAAAAAACATTGGCGTAAAATGCAATGAAATAATAATTGAAAATGACGATTGTATCGAAAAGATAAAAAATGAAATAGCGACGTATGAAACAGAATACACAGTAGTGAAAATTCCCGTTAAAAAGATCGATATTATGTTATGGTTACAGGAAATGAACTTCTTTTTTATTGAGATGACAACATCCTGTCAGCACATTGGGAATTCTTTCAATTTAAACAGAATTCAACAACGTATAATTGATAGTCTTAATTATGAAGAAATGTCTGAAATGGATGTGGATTACATGTATGGTGAGATTCGAAATTGTTTGTTTACAACAGACCGCATTGCAGTAGATCCATACTTTACGCTGCAACAAGCTAATAATAGATATATTAATTGGATCAAAGATGAGCTGAAAAGCGGAGCAAAATCTTACAGGGTTAGCCACAACCAAAACCAAGTTGGTTTTTTTATATTGAAAAAGAATTCAGAAAGAGAATGGTTTGCATTTTTGGGGGGACTTTATTCGAGTTATTTGGAATCTGGTTTTGGGTTTAGTATGAATTATTTTGAAGTGATTGAAGGACAGAAGCTTGGAGCTAAACGTATCCTCACTTCATTTTCATCAAATAACAGGGGCGCTGCAGCCATTCATTTAAACCTGGGCTACAATTTACTTAAGCAATATTACATTTTTGTAAAACACAAACATTAAGTTGTAATACTCATTAAGGAGCAAGTATGGCAGAAAAAAAAGAAAATATTATTCAAGACATGGATGTTTATGAAATTCAGCAGTACCAACAAAATCGTTACCCGTTGTTATTTATTGATAAAATTATAAAGGTAATACCAGGTAAAAGTGCGATTGGTTATAAAAACTTCACATACAATGAATGGTTTTTTCCTGCTCACTTTGAGGATGAGCCTAATGTTCCTGGGTTTATTCAGATTGAAGCTCTTACTCAAAACTTTTTGATGACTTTTTTAACACTTCCTGGGAATAAAGGGAAGAAAACTGGGTTTGTTTCAATTAAAAATGCTATTTTTAAGAGAAAGATTGTTCCTGGTGATAGATTCGATATAGAGTCAGAGTTAAAATCTTACCGCAGGGGATTGGCAAAGGGCAGTTCGTTAGGTTATGTTAACGGTGAAGTTGCCTGTGCAGCAGATTTGGTCATTGCAATCCCCGACATTTTAAACCAGTATACACCCGTGAGTAAATAGAATCTTAAATGGTAGATAATTAGTTATGATACGAGTAGCAGATTATGTTATAGAACGTTTGTATGATGAGGGGGCAAAACATGTTTTTATGGTTACAGGTCGCGGCCTCCTGTTCCTATCAGATGCTGTTGCAAGGCATAAAAAGATTGTAAATATTTCAGTACACCATGAACAGGCAGGGGCCTTTGCGGCTATGGCATATGCACAGGCTAATGAAAAAATTGGCGTTTGTCTCGTATCTACGGGTTGTGCCTCTACAAATGCAATAACTGGCCTACTTTGTGCTTGGCAAGATCAAATACCTTGTGTATTTATTTCTGGGCAGAATAAATTATCACAAACCGTGAGGCATACTGGTGTTCCAATTCGAACATACGGACAACAAGAGATGGATATCATTTCTGTTGTTGAATCTCTAACCAATTACAGTACCATGATCACAGATCCGAATGATATTAGGTTTGAAATTGAGAAAGCCTTATTTATGGCCCAAACTGGCAAAAAGGGCCCTGTTTGGATTGACATCCCTCTTGACATACAAAATATGAGAATTGCCCCCGATGATTTAAAGCTGTTTACAGAGCAAAAAGAGCAGCGATCTCCTTCAAACAATGATATCGAGTTTGTTCTGGAGTCCCTAAAATCAGCAAAACGTCCTGTAATACTTATTGGCAGTGGGATTCGGGCCTCAGGAGGCTTAGTCAGCTTTGAAGACTTCATTAAACGAAATCCATTCCCTGTAACTTTCTCTCATTCAGCAGTAGACTCTTATGGTGCAAACAATGAACTTTCTATAGGAGCAGTGGGCAGTTTGGGAGGTACTCGAGCAGCTAACTTTACGATTCAAAATGCGGATCTATTAATTGTCTTAGGATCGAGACTTTCAACATTTACAACTGGCGACGAATACGATAAATTTGCTCGCGAAGCGAAAGTTATAGTTGTAGATATAGATGCCATAGAGCACAGCAAAAACACCGTGAAAATCGATCGATTAATTTTATCAGATGTAAAATTATTCCTTGATAGGTTAATAGAAGAAGACGTACAAAGTGCAGATTCACTCTGGCGCAAAAAATGTTTACATTGGAAAAATATATTCCCAAAATGTGAGCAAAGGTTTAGATGTAAAAAAGATATTGATTTGCATGAGTTGGGTGATTGCCTTACTGAGACTTTACCAAATACCTGTGTTCTTGTTACAGATTCAGGACTGGAAGAATTAATCATTCCATCAACTGTTTCTTTTAAGAAAAGTCAACGCCATATTCACCCTCCGTCACAAGGTTCGATGGGTTACGCATTACCAGCTTCCATAGGTGCATACTATGCGCATGAAGGGGTGATTATCGCGATTATTGGTGATGGCTCTATTATGATGAACCTTCAAGAACTTCAAACCATAAGCCATTACAAAATCCCAATAAAGATTCTCGTGATAAACAATAATGGCTATTCGGTTATAAGAACTAGACAAAGCGAACTGTTTCGCAATCGAACCATTGGCACTGGTCCAGATGATGGTTTAAGTTGCCCAAGCTTTAAAAAACTTGCTAATTCATTTGATATTCCATATTATTTGATCAATAAGGATGACAATCTATCAGACAGCCTTAAAGCTGTATTTGCGAAAGAAGGGGCACTCCTTTGTGAGCTGATCTGTGATGAAGATCAAGACTATATACATAGTTCATATGCCCATGATTCAAAAAGAAGGATTGTCCGCAGGCCTCTTGAGGACCAAGCGCCATTTATGGACCGCGAGTTGTTTTTATCAGAAATGATTATTGAACCTATAGACCAATGAAGGGTTGCATGAATTTAGAAGGAAAGCTGGCACTTTGTAACTTAGGGGGGAATAGAGTTCTGCAAGACTATGGAGAGCCATACATTGTGGCTGAGCTCAATAGTAGTCACAGGGGTGACGTTGCGCTTGCAAGGAATATGATAGAAAGTGCTAAAAAAGCGGGGTGTTCTTGTGTCAAGTTCCAATCTTGGTCTACTGAGTCGCTATATTCCAAAACATATTATAGGGAGAACCCCATTGCACATCGTTTTATTGACAAATTTGCTTTGGAAGAAGATCAGCTAAAAGAATTAGCGAATTATTGTAAAGAGTGTGATATCGACTTTACATCAACACCTTACTCCAAGAAAGAAGTTGATTTCCTAGTTGAAAAATGCGATGTTCCATACATAAAGATCGCATCTATGGAACTCAACAACTATCAATTCTTGGATTACATTGCACGAAAAGAAGTGGCTATTGTTCTCTCTACTGGTATGGGTACAATGGATGAGATACAAAAGGCAGTTCAAACAATAGTAAGTGCTGGCAATGAAGATATATGTTTGCTTCATTGTGTATCAATGTATCCGCCTAAAATATCAACTATAAGGTTGAATAATATCCAAGGTTTAAGGAATGAGTTTTCTGATTTCCCCATCGGTTTTTCAGATCATTCTAATGGAACAGAAATGTGCATTGCCGCAGTTGCCTTGGGAGCCGCCATGATTGAAAAACACTTTACCCTCGATAAAAGCATCATAGGAATGGATAATCAGATGGCAACTGAGCCTGAAGAAATGGCAGCTTTGGTGCAAAATTGCCATAATGTTTACAATGCTCTTGGGGAAACAGAGCGGATTGTTACAATTGATGAACATGAACAACGAAAAAAAATGCGAAGGAGTATTGTCGCAACCAAGGATCTAAAGTCAGGAATGGTATTGCAGGAAGAAGATTTGGATACCACACGACCGGGTACGGGGATTCCTCCTGAAGAAATAAAACGCTTGTTAGGGAAGAAATTAAAAAATGACGTTGAAGCGGATACTCTAATTTTCCATGAAGACATATTGGATATCTAACTGTAATTTTCTTCTTATATATTTCAAAAACCTGAGTCAATAAAATTGATAATTATCCGTTTTTTCAGTTGCTACACGTCTCTCAAGTATATTTTTTTAAACACATTATCATTATAATAAATTGGAGGAAATCATGTCACCTATAAACAAATACAACCAAGTATTTACAGAAACCTTTGACATTAAGGAAGATCAACTAGAAGGTTTAAAATACCAAACAGTTGAACTGTGGGATAGCGTGGGACATATGAGCCTCATCGCTGCATTAGAAGATGCCTATGAGATCATGCTTGATACTGATGATATTATTGATTTTAGTTCCTACGAAATAGGAAAGGAGATATTGAATAAGTATGGACTGGAACTTTAGCACATTTTCTAATGAAACTGCTATTATCTCCAGAGATTCTGGTAAAATTAAGTATTCGAGCCTTCTATCTCATATAGATAGTTTAGCGGAAAAAATACCTAAAAGATGTTTGGTATTTAGTTTTTGCGGTAATAATATTGGCTCTTTAGTTGGTTATATCTCATTCATTAAAAATCGAATCGTTCCATTTATGCTTGAGGAAAAGAAAAACCAGGATCATCTTTCCATTTTGCTTGAGACATACAAACCGGATTACTTGTGGTGTCCATCGCATATGGCAAATCGTTTTACAAAATCGACTGAAATTTATACCGTGTTTGGCTATTCTTTACTCAAGACTCCTTACAATAATGTTTATCCATTGTACAAAAATCTTGCATTGCTGCTAACTACTTCTGGCTCTACAGGCAGCCCAAAACTAGTAAGACAAAGCTATGAAAATATTAGGACTAATACTGAATCAATTGTTAAATGCTTGAATATAGGACCAACGGATAGAGCTATTACAACTCTTCCTATGAGTTATACATATGGACTCTCAATCATAAACACACATTTGTATGCTGGTGCATCAATAATTCTTACTTCAAATACACTTATGCAAAGGGAATTCTGGGAACACTTCAAAGAGTACAATGCTACTTCTTTCGGTGGTGTCCCTTATACATATGAAATGCTTGAAAGGCTCCGGTTTATCAAGATGGAATTACCATCATTGCGTACCATGACACAAGCTGGAGGCAAGCTCCCTCCCGCACAACACAGGAAATTTGCTCAATATGCTTCCGATAATCACAAGAATTTTGTGGTTATGTATGGCCAAACCGAAGCAACCGCTAGAATGTCATACCTTCCTGCTGAAAAATCTAGTGAAAAATGTGGAAGTATTGGAATTGCAATTCATGGCGGCCATTTATCTCTTATTGATATTAATGGGAAAGAAATTAATGAACCAGATACTCCAGGAGAGTTGGTATATAAAGGGAAAAATGTAAGCCTTGGTTACGCTGAAAGTGGCGATGACCTTTCCAAAGATGATGAAAACGATGGCATTTTATTTACTGGTGATATCGCGACTGAAGATACTGATGGGTATTACTACATTATTGGCCGAAAAAAAAGATTTCTTAAGATATATGGTAGCCGGATTAATTTGGATGAAATCGAAATTATTTTAAAATCAAAAATACCAAGTTTGGATTGTGCATGTTGTGGCCGTGATGATAAAATGTGGATTTTCATAACCGAACGCTCCAAAAACGAAACAGTAAAGGACTTACTAGTCAAAGAAATAGGTTTGCAGCCTAGCGCTTTTGAAGTGGAAATAATTACAAAAATCCCAAAAAATAGTTCGGGCAAAGTGATATATAGAAAGCTTCCTATTGATCTTGAGGCCTGAATTCCAGAATGTTGGCCTTTTTATTAGCATATGCATAACAGACAATTAAGCAGAATTATCATTCACAGGAAACTGTGATATTTTATAGAAAGTTTATGATAAAGGGAACAGCCCAGTGGATTTAGATTATTTATATTCAGTCGCGCCCTATTCTTTGAGCGCAAAAGATAAGCATAAGGTATTAACTGGTATTCTTAAGGAATTAACCGTAAAGCATTATAAAAATTGCCCCGAGTATGCTAAACTTTTAGATGTCTTCGACTTCAACTCTGATCAAATTAGTAGCTACTATGATATTCCATTTTTACCTGTAAGATTATTTAAGCTTTTTGACCTTATGAGTATAAAAAAAGAAGACGTATTTAAAACTATGATGTCCTCTGGAACCACAGGGGGTTTGGCCTCAAAAATATTTTTAGATAAAAATACAGCTGCTAGTCAACAAAAAGTTTTATCAAAAATTATTTCTTCTTATATTGGCCCGAAGAGACTACCGATGATTATCGTTGATACTTCAGCTGTATTAAAAAATAGAAAAGCCTTCTCCGCAAGAGCAGCTGGTATATTAGGCTTTTCAATATTTGGAACGGAAAGGATTTATGCTTTAGATGAAAACATGCAGATAGATCTTAAGGCTATAAATGAATTTATTGAAAAATACAACGGTAAAAAAATTCTTATATTTGGCTTTACCTTTATGATTTGGAAACACTTTTTAAAAGAATTTATGTCAGCAAATACATACCCTGATTTATCAAAGGGGATATTGTTCCACGGAGGTGGTTGGAAAAAGCTGATAAATGATTCGGTCGAACCAAAAGTATTTAAACAAAGCTTGCAAGATCATCTCGGTATCTTAGAAATTCATGATTACTATGGGATGGTGGAACAAACAGGAACGGTTTATGTTGAATGCGAGGAGGGGTTCTTACACGCTCCTGTATATTCTGATATAATCATTCGTCGTCCTGCTGACTTTAGTATTGCGTCTTTTGGTGAAACAGGGCTAATTGAAACTGTTTCCGTTCTACCAATTAGTTATCCGGGTCATGCTTTATTAACTGAAGACGAAGGTGTTATCATAGGTGAAGATGACTGTAAATGTGGTCGTTTAGGAAAATATTTTAAGGTATTAGGGCGAATCCAAAGCGCTGAGTTAAGAGGATGCAGTGATATATATGCAGAAACCATTTAAAAATCTAGTTCTGAAGTCACCATCATATAGTAATTTACTGGTCGAAGATATTGAGGATCTCAAAGATGGTTTCACGAGCATTCCATTTTCAGACGAACTAGTCAAATTTATTACAGAACTATCGTCATATCTTATGGCTAGTGATATTGCTAAAAAACATCCTGATATTATAGCTTTCGCATTTTGGTGCAGAAAATCGAATATTAATTCTTTTAAAAAGAGTTTCGAAAAAAATGATACATTACGGTTAGGAAGAGGTATCGTTTTTCATATCGCACCGTCAAATGTTCCTGTTATTTTTGCCTATTCATTAGTTGCCGGTCTCTTATCCGGCAATATCAATTTGGTAAGGGTTTCGTCAAAGCCCTTTCCACAGGTTGATATCATATGCGATAGTATAAATAAACTATTAAAAACTCATAAATTTCCTTTTTTAGAAAGTAAATTATTTATTTTCACCTACGATAAACGTTCCAATCTCACTGACTATTTTTCATCCATAGCTGATGTTAGAATTCTTTGGGGCGGTGATAAGACAATATCTGAATTAAAAAAAAGTGAAACACCAATCAAATGCTATGATATAAGCTTTGTTGATAAATATTCAATGTGCATCATCAACGCAGATGTTTATTTGTGTGAGGAAAATAAAACCAGAATTGCACGAAATTTCTATAATGACACTTATTTTTACGATCAGAATGCGTGTACATCGCCTCATTTGGTTATCTGGATGGGAACTAACGATAATATTGCAAAAGCGAAAAAGGATTTTTGGAATAACCTGTATGTACACGTGAAGCAAGAGTATTCCATCATGGCTATTACAGCAGTGGACAAATATGTTTCCCTATGTGAACTTGCGTTAACTCATGACATTGGAGCTGTAATTAATCATGATAACCTAATTGTACGAATCTCAATCAATCACTTATTTCCGGGCATTGAAAAACTTAAATTTCATTCAGGTTATTTTTTTGAATATGAAGCAAAGTCCATCAATGAGCTCGCCACGATAATAAACCGAAAGTTTCAAACCATTGCCTATTACGGCTTTTCAAAAAATGAATTGAAGGCATTTATCATTGAAAATAAACCGAATGGAATTGACAGGATTGTCCCACTGGGTCAAACAGCTGATTTTTCCTTATATTGGGATGGTTTTGATTTATTGAACTCTTTAACAAGGACAATACATTTTGGAAAATAGTTTACTATATTCAGACTGCGCCTATCTTGATTACAGATTACATCGCAAAACGATTATAATAATTTCAAAATGGTAATTTTTTATGGATTTACTACCCTTTAACAAACCCTTCATAATTGGCAATGAATTGAAATATGTCCAACAAGCTGTCGAATTGGGGCATCTATCAGGAAATGGACCATTCACGCAAAAATGCCATCACTGGTTCGAAGAACATCTCAAATGCCAAAAAGCCTTGCTGACACATTCCTGTACAGCTGCCCTGGAAATGGCAGCAATACTTTGCAATTTAGGTATCGGCGATGAAGTGATAATGCCCTCATTTACATTTGTAACAACAGCAAATGCATTTGTGTTAAGGGGAGCAACGCCTGTTTTTATTGATATTCACCCTGATACTATGAATATTGATGTAAATGCTATAGAAACCGCAATTACAGAAAAAACTAAAGCAATAGTTTGCGTTCATTATGCAGGTGGTGCCTGTGAAATGGATAAAATAATGAATATCGCTCGTAAGCATAATTTGTTCATAATTGAAGATGCTGCTCAAGCATTGCTATCATCATATGGATCAAAAAAATTGGGAACTATTGGTGATATTGGGTGCCTGAGTTTTCATGAAACAAAAAATGTAATCAGTGGAGAAGGTGGTGCCCTACTAATCAATAATAAATCGTTGATAGAGCGGGCAGAGATATTGTGGGAAAAAGGAACTAATCGTCGAGCATTTCAGCAAGGAGAAGTAGATAAATATACTTGGGTAGACCTGGGGTCATCCTTTCTGCCAAGTGAGCTCGTCAGTGCTTTTTTGTACGCACAGCTTGAAAACGCTGACAAAATAATCGAGAAAAGGCAGAGTATTTTTTCTAAATATTACAGGGATCTTTGTCCTTTGCAAGAACAAGGTTTAATTCAACTTCCAAAAAAGCAAAATAATACCACAAATGCTCATATCTTTTACATCCTTACGAAAACGGCTGAAGTGCGCACTTCTCTAATCACATATTTAAAAGAGCAAAATATTATTGCAGTATTTCACTATGTCCCTCTGCACTCATCACCAGCGGGACAACGATATGGACGAAGCTCAGGGAATTTACTGGTAACAAATGATGTAAGTGAGCGATTATTGCGTCTACCACTTTATTTTGAGCTATCAGAATCACAGATAAATCGTGTAGTCCAAGCTTTAATGAGTTTTTACAATTTCGAAAAAACGGGCAAATAAAAGAACAACACTATGGCTTCTAATAATTTAGAATTATCGCATCGAAATGAACAATCTCATAATTGGCTACTTTATAGGATTGGATATCAAATTATTGATAGTTATTCGAACTTGTACCAAGGGCATTTATACGATCTTGGTTGTGGAGAAATGCCATTCAAGAGCTATTTTCTTAACTATGCTGATCGCGATACAGGAATAGATTGGGGAGAAAGTTTACATGAAATTAAAGCTGATATACAGGCGGACTTAAACAAACCATTTCCAATTGAAGATGATGTTGCAGACACAATTATTTCTTTTTCCGTGATGGAACATCTGTGTGAACCTGCCGCATTTCTCAATGAAGCTTACAGGATATTAAAGCCTGGTGGACATATAATTCTTCAAGTCCCTTTCCAATGGTGGTTGCATGAGATTCCCCATGATTATTATCGTTTTACACCATACGGATTGAAATATTTGTTTGATAAGGCAGGATTTGTGGACGCCAGCATCAAGCCAATGGCTGGAATTTTTACAACTCTCGTTTTGAAATGGAATTATTTTAGCCGTCGATTAATTCGTGGGCCTAAACCATTACGTTTACTTATACATGGGACATTGCGAATTATCTGGTATTTGAATCAGCATCTTGCGCCATATCTGGATAAATTGGATAAAAATTGGGATATGGAAGCACCCGGTTATTTTATATCCGCTAGAAAAAAAACTTGAAAGTTCTCAATTCAAGAAAATTCATGAGTATAGATATAAGATGAAAAGTAGATCATCTAATCGAAATATATTTTATATTCTTGGTGAAGAGTATCTTCCAGAGAGAGCGCCTGTCAGCAGAGCAATGACAATGACCCGTTACTTACGTGACGATGATTTTGATGCACGTTTGCTTTTACTAGAAGGGCCATCATCTCCTGAAGATGATTATATCCATTGTATAAAGCGCCGGTTTAGTAATTTCAAAATGCAATTACTTTACAGCCGCTTGGCCATGTTACTGCATGTATTGCCGGATGTATTTCGCTTGCGCAGTAAATTAACCCTCATATTAAGAGATCCGTTTATATCAGTTTTATTAATACCATTTGTTTTCATTTTCCGTGTCAATGCGATGCATGATTTTCATGGCTTTGTGTATCCTGGCTTGGAAAAAGTTAGCCGTTTTGGTTATTGGGTACATTATTTCTTTGAACGATTAACCATACAGTATTATAAAAAAGCGATAGCGATAAATCAAGCTCATGTAGATCAACTTCCAGCATCGCCTGATGTACATATCGTTACCAATGGTGTTGACTTAGATCGTTTCGAAGGTGACCTTGATAACCCTTATTTAGAATATAATATTCCTGATGACCATTGTATCGCAGTGTTCATAGGATTCATGTGTTTTTTCCTTGATTTACCCACGGTAATTGAAGCAGCAAAATTATCTAATAAAACTACTTATGTTGTTGTGGGTAATGGATCTGAATATGAAATGGCTTTGCTTCGTGATGATTTACCTGACAATCTAATTCTTGCAGGTCTACAACCCCGGGAAAAAGTGGCGAATTTTATTGTCCATGCTGATATAGGTATTATTGCTTATACACTTAAGAATTCACCGAATCTAGATACTGACCGCACATCGGCACGGAAACTGACAGAATACATGGCAGGAGGCTTACCAATGGTAATATGCGACCTGGTGCCAGAAACAGATTTTTTGAAGGTAGATAAGAGCTGTGTATTTTTTGAAACAGATTCTCCAGAGAGTTTATATCAAACAGTAGAATCTTTATTCTCAGACAAAGAAAAGATGCTTGCTATGCAAGAAAAAAATTGCCAGACCGCTCAAGATTTTTCCTGGGAAAAGGTCTTCAAAGAGTCCAAGTTAAAGGAAATTTGTAGTTAATGGAAATTCATTGCAAACATAATGGTCAGCTTGAAAGCGTAGAGTTAACCCCATTTGATAAAAATGACATCAT
>JABSQK010000761.1 GCA_013215875.1 Lentisphaeria bacterium | reverse complement strand
ATTGAATTATATGACCCCATACGAATATGAGAAAAATTTCAATCCGTATTATGTCGCATGAAAACTAACTAAAAAAGTCAAAAAGAATGTTTTGAAGGGACTACGTAATCATCCCCCTTGAAAAAGGGGTGCATTACAGATTGCTATTAAAAGTGACTAAAAGGCCATCTTTTTTGCGCTGAACAACCCCAATCATATAAAAAGGATCCATTAGCGATAAACCCATCATTTCCAATATTTTCTCAGTCTGTTCAGCAGTATAATCTTCTTTTAGCCCTTGAGCGATTATATTCCCCATGTATTCGCTAAATTTAGATCCTACGTAAAATAAACCATTTCCTTTTGCAGGCAGCCCTTTTCTGTAGCGCTGGTAATTTCTACTCGTTGCAAGACCCTTCTCTTTTTTATTTTTTACATTCAAACAACGCAATGCTAAAGCTTCCGAACTAGAGAAAATCAACCAGTTCTTGCTGCTCACAATCGTTGGCGTTAATTGAATCGGTAGAAATCCCGGTGCACCAAAGCTGCGGACAAGTGTATCTGCATCATATTCCTTTTTGATAATCTTAGTTTTCCGCTGGGTTAAAATGTTATCTAAAGTACTGGAAATATAATCATCATTGACCTTCATGAGCACAGCGATGGATGGCTCTGGAAACTCTATCATCTTTTTCTGCACAGGTAAATTAAGGAATTTAGTTTCATCAAAACTCAGAATGATACCCATTTCACCAGCAGATGACTTCACGACAGTATCCCAGTCTATACCCACCCTCTTTAACTGATTACTAATCCTGTCTCCAGCCTGGGCCCGGTTGGGGGCAATCGATTTTATAAGCGAACTTGTAAATTCAATCATGCCATCAAATTTAAAATCCCCGTAACTGGCAAATACTGTATCTTTAGGCATGAGGTTCAGACCATCAAGTGAATGTTCCTTTCCTTTGAATATTGCCCATACTTTGCCTTCAGGTTTTTCTTTCAGCTCAATAAAGATTTTATTCTGGTACAAATTTTTAGCAAGTTTCTTACTGCTGGCCCCAAGTGAAACGATATCCTTCAGACCATTCTCTGCAAACACTAATTTTGTTAGGTCTATACGTTTTGATAGCTTTGGATCTTTGGCGATCGCTTTCAAAGCATCAAGTTTAAAATAGAGCTTTTTAATGTAGGCGTCGGCTTTCATATAGAAATAGAAATCGCCATCTATATCCAGATTGCTGCGTATGTCATTCTTTTTCTCTTGCGCAAACAAGGACAGACCAATCACGAAACTAATAAAATACCTCAAACCATCTCCCCTAATTTATCTTATTGCATACCTTTTGGTATATCGACCTTTATATGCAATTCCTTTAGCTGTTTCCGCGATACATCGTTTGGCGCATTCATCATAAGATCCTGCGCTTGTTGATTAAATGGAAACGCGATCACTTCACGAATATTTGGTGAATCACTTAAAAGCATTACGATACGGTCGATACCTGGTGCAATACCACCATGAGGAGGAGCCCCGTGTTTAAATGCGCTAATCATACCGCCAAATCGTTTATCCACTTCAGCACTGTCATAGCCGCCAATTTCAAACGCCTTATACATGATTTCCGGCTTGTGGTTACGAATGGCCCCGCTGGATAACTCAATACCATTGCATACTAGGTCATATTGATAAGCAAGTATGTCCAGAGTTTCCTCATTCATCAAGGCATCCATGCCACCCTGTGGCATGGAAAACGGGTTATGTGAAAAAATGATTTCCTTATTGCGCTCATCATATTCATACATTGGATAATCAACGATCCAGCAAAAGCGGAAGCAGTTTTCTTCCAAAAGTTCAAGGCGATTGCCAAGTTCCTTTAGTACTTCACTGCCAATTGAACAGGCATTGCTTTCGGTGTCTGCAATAAAGAACATAACATCGCCATCTTCAATACTGCCAGCTTCAACAAGCGATCCCATGCGAGCATCATCCATATAATTAGCTATGGGGCTTTTTCCCTCACCGTCTTTCCAAACGATATAGCCCAAACCCTTCGCACCAACAGATTGAGCAAATTCGATCATTTCGTCATAAAACTTACGGGGTCTATCGGCAATCCCGCGTACAACTGTGGCACGTACTACACCGCCACGTTCAACCACACCGGCAAATGCTTTAAAATCAGATCCATCAAAAATAGAAGTCACATCCATTAGACGAAGAGGGTTTCTTAAGTCCGGCTTATCGCAGCCAAATTCTTGCATTGCTTCCTTGTAGGCTATTCGCACAAAGGCACCTGTATCGACAGTTTTGCCATTGGCAAATTCACTAAAAAGTCCACCAATAACATCTTCTATAATCTCAAAAACATCATCTTGTGTCGCAAACGACATTTCCATATCGAGCTGATAAAATTCACCTGGAGAGCGATCGGCACGGGCATCTTCGTCACGAAAACAGGGCGCTATTTGAAAATATTTATCAAAACCGGCCACCATTAAAAGCTGTTTAAATTGTTGCGGAGCCTGTGGCAATGCATAAAACTGGCCAGGATGTAAACGACTTGGCACGAGATAGTCACGCGCACCTTCAGGTGAACTGGCTGTCAAAATTGGCGTCTGTATCTCATTAAAATCATGCCCGGTCATGCGCTGACGTATACTGGCGATAATCTCAGAACGCAGAATAATGTTGCGGTGCAAGTCTTCTTTACGCAAATCAAGGTAACGATACTTCAAGCGCGTCGCTTCCGGTGCGGGAAAATCTCCGTGAACAGGGAAAGGTACTTGATCTGCTTGACTCAATACCTCCATCGATGTCACCTTCAATTCAATCAAACCGCTAGGAAGCTTTTTATTGATTGTTTCGTCATCGCGACGAACAACTTCACCTTCAAAACAAACGACGTACTCAAAATGCAGCTGACGGGCAGCTTGAAAGAATTCGACTTCAGGGTGCACGACCACCTGGGTAATGCCATAATGATCACGTAAATCAATAAAGCAAACACCACCATGATCACGAATAGTATGGACCCAACCCGAAAGTTTGGCTGTCTGTCCTATTTGATGGTCTCTAAGTTCACCACATGTATGTGTTCTGTAAGCATGCATATTTAAAATTCAATCCTTCTAAGTAGAAAACGTATTATTAATAAATTTATTGTATGACTTATACCTTTTAAAATTCAAGGGCGTGAACTATAGGTCTAAGCCCTTGAAAATCCACTCTTTAAGTAGTTTTTAGGCACACTTTGAATAAGTATTTTCACTTGACCTGAAGACATTAATCAGGTTTTTTCTCTAAAAAAATATAAAAATATTTATTTTTGGATATTATTATATATAATAATATGGTTATGATTATTGACATTCTAAAATTAATTTCTATTTTTGTATTGGGTTTCTTTCTGCCAGGCTATCTAGTTGCAAGAATGCTCCACAGCCGAATGATTCATGTCACTTCAATATTAGGCTCAATTCTCATTTTATTCCAGACAATTTTCTACCTTCAGATTGCCGATATACCGCTTCGCTATGACACACTTATATGTACGTTATTAGGAATCACCATTGCATTATCTGCTCTCTTTCATTTTCGCAAGAAAGCGAATTTAATAAAACCAATTGACGATCCCATATCTAAACCATCACCCTTTTTCATTATCTTTAGCATTGCTATATTGCTGCTCATAACATATCGCTTAACAATGGCACCACTAACGGGCCCAGATATCATATTTCGTTGGGAACATTTGCCAAAACTCATGCTCACACATCAAAATTTCGACTTCTATCCACCATTTACTGGAGAGGACTATACAAAGTATTTTTTTACTGACAGTTTTCCTCCAATGGTCCAATTCACGTATTTTTCATTATATTCTGCAATTTCCACCCACTCAAAAGAAGTGGCTAATCTCCTTACCATATTACAATTCGTATTAATCATTTTCAGCGCATATTATATCATAAAAAAAGAAACCGATTCAACACATTCTGATACATTTCTAATTTTATTTTTATTCTCTAATTTCTCATTTTTTAAGATCCTGTCTTACGGACAGGAAAACGGCTGGTTGAGTATTTCTTTGCTATTAACATGGTTCTTCCTATATAAAAATGAAGATAAAACATCCAATTTTATCCTTGCCGCTATTATCACATCTGTAGGCACACTTTCACGTGAATATGGTGGATTTATTTTTTGCTGTGGAATACTCCTCTGCTTCGTATACAAAGTTAAAATGAAACACCTTTTAGTCTATGCAGCTATTGTCTCTGCCTTGATTGCCCCGTGGTTTATCCGCACCTGGGTGATTACAGGCAATCCCGTATACAGCCTAAATTTGCTTGGATTTTATGTAAACCCGGGTCACAAAGAAGTTCTTAATCAATTAAATTTAATCAGCGGACTGACTATAAATACCAAAGTGAGAATCACAAAAACAATCATCCTGTTAATTCAATTCGCATTCATCCCAATCGTATTTGGTTTTTGGTATTTAATTAAAAATAGAAAGGTTGGTTTATTAATATTAATTTTATTTAATACTATTATCTGGATCATGTCTATCCGGTTTACAGCAAGCATTGAAGGGTCATTAAAGGTATTACTACCTTCGCTCATTATATTGTGTATTGATGCAGCTATTTTTCTAAGTAAAAACTATAAAAAGGCCCAATTGTCTATCTCTCTGGTCGCAGGATTTATACTATGTTTAGGATTATGTGTGAATATTTTTATTTATCAGAAAGGCACAACAATTAAAGGTATTTTTATCGCACTTTTTCTCATTATCATTACATTGGAGGTTATTTTCTTTTTACGACAACGTGAAAATATCAGCCAAATTACAATTTCAGTCATGTTCGCCGTTTCGGTTACATGGGTAATTTTAAATATTTCGATATATCCAACCAGTATAAGCTACATTAATAGTATTGGGGATATGATCATACATGTAACTAGGCGACATAATGTTCCAATATTAGAAGATGCATTTTGGACTAATTTTAGGCACAAAGTTAAAGGTCGGTTTAGGGTAATCGGAGAAAATCCATATATTCACAGTATTACATATGGCACAAATGTAGAACTTATTCCACTATGGAGTCCCGAAATTGCCTTTCTCATGAATGAAAAGCATGATGCAGAGGAGTTCTATCAGCGCTTAAGGGAATTAAATATTCACGGTTTTTTATATTACCCAAATGTCTATACAGGTAAATGGTATGAACAAACCCCTTTCTATAAAGCGTGCATGTTTGGTGACAGAAAATTGATCAAGCATCCCAATCTATCAGCTGGTGATGGAGAATGGCAACTTTATCTCGTGCCTCCAGCGAGAAAAATAAATGATACCAAAAAATAACTTAAAAGGTAAGCTGTAATCCTGAAATTAATTCAGGATTACAGTCCCCTGCCATTTGAACCTTAAAGTGGTTTTGGTAATAAGTTACTGTTGAAATCATCGATATCATAAGCATCTACCTGTATCGCTTCCACAGCTAAAACCATCGCTTTTTCAATAATGTCCAGACGCTCAGCCGGAATGATATTTTCCTTTCTTGCAGATTTTATCATAGCAGCCATTCTGCCCTTTGGAATCTTGCCCGAAGCAACTGCTGCCTTCAATTCTTTTTCAATGCCTTCACTTTCTTTCACCAGAACAAAGGCCTCTTCAAGCACATGCAATGCATCAGTTTCAGTTTCAGGCATGAAACAATGCTCGGTTAAATCATCGCGAAATTTCCCGGGTGTCATTAATGCGCGCGTAATCGTCGATCCCAGGCGATCACTGGGTCCTGTAGCAATGGCATTTGTTCGAACCAGCCAATGAACCGGACCGCCCAATATCGCTCCCAAAACAGGTATGTCGATATTTTTCAAAATTCCTTCAATGGCAATCTGCACATCATGCATATTTTTCTCAAGTCCCCATAATACAAAGGACAACGCCTCTTTCTGCCGGCCTTCTGCTTCGTAGCGCCGTAGTATTGCTGTCGCGAGATATAAACCGGAGACCACATCGGCTAAACGACCAGTCAGTTTCTCTTTGCGCTTCAAGCCACCGCCATAAGCGCCCATACATATGTCTGTCAACACTGCAAAGATGGAGGATGCCCAGGTTATTTTGCGGTAATATTTAGCCGTTGGCCCAGAGACGCTATAACCGCCAAGGACGCCGCGAGTAACACTAAGCACCACTGCCCGGAAACTATTGCGCACGACAAAACCAATATGGCCAAAAAAGGCCTTATCAAATGCTTTCTGATCGTTGTTTTCTAACGCATTTACCTCGTCTTGAGCAAATGGATGACAACGAATCATTCCCTGTCCAAAAATAATCATCGTACGGGTTAAAATATTTGCGCCTTCCACAGTAATGGAAATCGGTAGACTGGCATATTGATTCGCCAGAAGGTTTTTCGGGCCCCGTGAAATAGCCGCACCACCCATAATATCCATACCATGGTTCACAATTGTACGCGCGATTTCGGTAAAATTGTATTTGGCAATGGCCGATACAACAGATGGTTTTTCACCTGCATCCACTGCTCCGCAAGTATATTTTCGAGCCGCATCAAGCATGTAAGTATAGCCACCAATTTCTGCCATTGCCTCATCAATTCCTTCAAATCGGCCAATTGATATACCAAATTGACGACGCACTGTTGCGTAGTTTCCAATTGTCCGGGACACGAGCTTACTACAGCCTGTACCCGTTGCAGGAAGTGAAATAGCCCGTCCTGCAGACAAACATTCCATCAACATACGCCAACCCTGCCCTGCAAGGTCAGCACCACCAATGATATCATCAACAGAGATAATCACATCTTCCCCGTTGATGGGACAATTATAAAATGGTGCACCCATCGGATCATGTCGCCGCCCAAGTGTAATACCATCTGCATCGCTAGGTATCAAAGCGCATGTGATGCCCGGGCTTTTATCATCACCAATAAGATTATCCGGATCGTAGAGTTTAAATGCCATCCCCATCACTGTCGAAACTGCCGCCAGGGTGAT
>JABSQK010000760.1 GCA_013215875.1 Lentisphaeria bacterium | reverse complement strand
TGGGCGTCGCAGCCTCCGGCTCGAATAACGATTCGCCGCTCTTAACGATTCGCTGTTAAGTAGGTCTCTTTCTCCGAAAGTGACCAAAGACATTGGCAATGCTAAGCACTTTCGGAGAAAGAGGCCTACTTATTATCGTGGTTTAAACGCCCGCGGGCGAGATCCTGGGAACGCTGAGCCCCAGCTCGGCATTTGAAGCATGTTTTTAAAAGCCGCGCGCGATCCCAGCATTTACTGTGGGGCGATATTATTATCGCCATTTGTATATTTTTGCTGGAATAGTTAGCTAATTCAGTCAGCAAGACCAAGACGCACAAACTGCTCCGCAGGTGCATCGTTCGCTTCCATAAGCCCCTTCATTAACCCGATCATCCGTTCTTCGATTTCCGGATCATCGATAGGGGAGAGCTGCTCTGGATCTTTCTCCAGATCATAGAGGGTAGTTGGAAATTTAATTTGTGTAGTGGAGCCGGTATGAGAGATATTACTGGCATCGACCCTGAGTGTCTTTAGTCCCTTGGTAAATGACTGAGGATCTGACAATTCCATTGTAGCTAATTTCTCATGGCTCATGAATGAGCGCCCATTGCCATGAATGGTTGGCATCAATGTATATTCATAGAGTGGGGCATTCTCACCGGCTGGTCCGCGCATATAAACATAGCGACCATCGGTACAATTGACATGGGCGCCAAACATTCCGTAGAGCCCGGCCTCGCGAATCTGCTCATCCCTTTCACAGACACTGCGCAGGGGAATTCCCTGCATGTCTTGCGGACGATCAATCTCAAAAAACTCCAGAATTGTCGCGGGCAGGTCTATCGTCTGCACCAGTGCTTGCCGTGTTTCTCCAGAACTGCCAGAGCGGGGATCCCATATAAACAGGGGAGTATGGGCTATTTCGTTATAAAAAGGCAGCCAGCATTTTGCCCAGCAGCCATGTTCGCCGAGAAGAAAACCATGGTCTGTATTTACGATGAGCATGGTCGTCTCCCACATCTCATAGCGATCCATGGCATCTAGAATTCTGCCGAGATTTTCATCGCACTGGGTATGCAGCGCTGCAGATTCCATTCGTATGCGCTGTACCTCATCTTCAGTTTCTTCCACCTTGCGGTACGGTGGCCAGTCGAAATGTGCACCCTCACTTTTTGCATACATCTCACGAAAGTGTTCCGTGGCGAAGAAGGGTTCATGGGGGTCAAAAGTCTCGAGCTGTAAAAACCAATTGTCTTCCGTATTATTTTCATCAAGAAAATCCAGGGCCAATTTAAAAGTCTTATTTTGGAAATGATCGTCTTCGTTTGGCATATGTGCACGGCTTGTCCAATTGTGGTGGTTACGACCTGTGTCATTAACTGTTTCAGGAATATCTGGATCTTTTATTGCTGCCTTCCATGGATCATGTTCCTGCCCGCGTACCAACTCCCAACTGCTGTAGCGGGTGTGGTAGGTAGAGCCACCATCTTCGAAGTAGTGATAATGGTCCGTAATAAAATGACTGTATATCCCATTGTCTTTTAGAAGCTCGGGCATGGAATCATCAAATGGCTCTATAGGGCCCCAGCTGCGATGCAGGAAATTGTAACGGCCCGTGTGCATTTCGCGCCGCGCCGGCATGCACGGCATACTGCCAACATAGGAGTTCTCAAACCTTAAAGCCTTTTTTGCCAGGCGGCTAAAGTTCGGTGTTTTTACCCAGTCGCAGCCATAGGGCTCAAGCATGCGCTTGTTCAACGAATCGTACATCACCATAATTACATTCATTTCAAAATTCCTTTTATATCAGAACTCACCATACATCCGGCATACTGGAAAAAAAGTTTTAGAAACTGTAAATTATTTCTTAATCCCAGCGCAAAAGTACTTTCTGCATTGTTCTTTTTGTTCAAGAGTGTAAATTTAATAAAATAACTATTGGAAAAACCATGCACGTTAACGGCACAGCTTATAGAACTATCTGGGTTAAAGAAAATGATCCGACTACCATACAGATCATAGATCAACGGAAACTGCCTCACGAATTCTGTATTGTTGATCTGGGAACAGTTGAAGACTTTCGTAAAGCGATAAAGGACATGTATGTAAGAGGTGCGGGACTCATTGGAGCAAGCGCCGGCTTTGGCATGTATATTGCCACGCTTCATGCCTCTCCGGATTCTTTTGAAAGTGACATTACGGAAGCTGCCGAGATTCTAAAAGCAACACGCCCAACTGCATCCAATCTTGCCTGGGCAGTACATCGACAACTCCATGCTATCGCTAAAGGTTCAACGGTAGAGGATAAAATTGCTGTTGCATTTCAAACCGCATGTGCGATTACAGATGAAGACGCGGAGTTTTGCAAACGAATAGGTGAGCATGGCAAAACAATTATTGAAGAAATCAGTAAACGAAAGAATGGAGAAACAGTTAATATTTTGACTCACTGCAATGCGGGCTGGCTTGCATTTGTCGACTACGGGTCCGCAACTGCACCAATTTATGCTGCTCACGATGCTGGCATCAAGGTGCATGTATGGGTAGATGAAACGCGTCCGCGAAATCAGGGCGCCAGCCTCACCGCTTGGGAATTGGGCCAACACGGGGTAGTTCATCATCTCATTGCAGATAATGTTGGCGGGCATCTTATGCAGCATGGTTTAGTCGACATGGTCATCGTGGGTACCGACCGTACGACCCGGCAAGGCGATGTGGCAAATAAAATTGGCACTTACCTGAAAGCACTGGCTGCAAAGGATAATAATATTCCATTTTATGTTGCTCTACCATCATCTACTTTTGATTTCAATATGTCCGATGGCCTTAAGGAAATTCCCATTGAAGAACGCGATGCCAGGGAAGTTCGCTACATGACAGGACGTTTGGATAAGGGCACAGTCTCAGATGTGCTGATCTGTCCGGAATCGACACCCGCAAAGAATTTTGGCTTTGATGTAACACCTGCTAGGTTGGTTACCAAGCTCATTTGTGAACGGGGAATCTGTGATGCCAATGAGACGGCTATAATGAGCTTGTTCCCCGAGCAAAAATAAGCAGTTTAACATGGTGTAAAGACTTACGTCAGTCTATGAAATATTTCGCTGTAAATTACGTCCTATGATAAACTCAAGGACATTTATGTTTCGCTGGTATACAGATATTGACTGGAAGATCCGCATGGCAATTGAGCTTTTAATAATTGTTTTATCAATTCTCTCTATACCTTATTGGCCTGGATCGCTGCATACCTTGGCTATTGGTATTTTTCTTCTTTTGTTTACGGATCCGGATCGCTCTGAAAAAAATGGCTACCATTTCTAAGTTCAGTCTTCAACTTTGGCCATTCATCTAAATTGGAAATAATTCGGCAGTAATTGTTTTCCACCATCAAAAGGATATCTTAAGGCGGTGGATAAATTCAATGTCTTTAAATCGTATTAATAAAAGGGAATTGTATGTTTCGTTATATATTACTCATATCTTATTTTCCGAGCCTTTTAATTGCCGAAGATGTGATCGATGCGAGTTTGGAAGAAATTGCAGTACTTCGCAAGAAACTAACAGATAATTTTTGGACTAGTTATGAAAAAAAATTCGAGGGTAATTTACAGAAATCATTACTATTGAAAAAATATAGTTTTGATAGTTCCGTAGCGTATTCAAAATATTGTGCAAAAAATGGCTTGTCTTCATACGAGAGTATAAAAAAGGAAAAATTAAAGTTAAAATTTTATAATTTTGATGAACAAAAACATCTTATTCTCGGATACAACAAGAGTGAAAAACAAAAAATTATTGGTTTGCAAGTCCCCTTTATAAAATTGTACCCTGAGAATATGATAAGATTTAAGATACTATATGCTGATAAAAAATGGAAATACTTAGTTATAGGTGGGGGTGGGACAGGCAGACTTCCAATGAATATGTGGGTATACCTGGAAAGTACGAATGTTATTGGTCGTCTTTCTAAGATTTACAAAAATACCTCAGTTGTAGATTTTGTTGATCATGTCGAAAAACTCCCTGAAAAAGGGACTTACTGCTATATAAGAATGAATAGAAGCTGGTATAAAAATTCCTTGGCTCGGAAATATCCTCCTGGAAATAGAAATGGATATCCTGATAAGACTGTTGCACAGGTCGCCGAGATGCAAAATATTATTCGGAGAATAGTATCCAAGCAGGCTGCAGTTGAATTGAAAAAAGTGGTGACTGCGAAGTCAACTGAAGAGCGTTTGAAGTACTTAAATACAGCATTGCGCCAATTTCAGGTCCTAGGTCCAAATAGGGATATCCTAGAAAAATGCAGAGAGATAAGATCGGCGATAAATAAAATTAGTTTTGAAAAATGGGAATATGATGCCAGCCCCATAATCGCTGTGAATCGGGACTTGAAATATGTTGTGATTAAAAAGTATGAAAACCTGCCCAAAGGTCCTGATTTTGTTGTTTACCGTAATAAAGAAACGATCTGTAAAGTTCGTTTCTGGCCTCAAAAATTCAAAAAATATTCAGTTGCCATTCTTGTTAAAGGGGAACTGCCGAAACTGGGTGATTCAATAGTTATTGACTGGAAGAAGGAAAAGTGAGGGTAATCTATTCAGGGGTTAAAGATGCATAGACCACTAAAATTCGTAAGCTTCTAATCCATCAATCAATATACTGAAATCTTCATGTATGTGGCTGCTCGTAGCTGAGGAACAATAGCTTTTGTTCATCGTCGTAGCGCTCTAGGGTTTTCTCAAGAATATATTGGTCTTCATCCATGGTTGAAATATTTTGTGACTTCAACCAGAAGGGCCCATAGCCCACATGCAGAGTTTTGCGGGTTTGTTCCGAAAAATTTGTGACTCCCCCATGGCGTAGATTTTCTGTGAATAAAATGGCATCGCCAGCTTTTACTTCCAGTGCCACAACGCCGGGTTCCTTATCCGGTCCGTTGTAATAGGGTGCTTTATACTCGGACTTATGAGTGCCGGGAACCACACAAAATGCACCTTCTTCCTTACTCACATCGTGGATGAAATATATCATGCGTATCATCATGCAATCTATTCGGCCATCAATAAAACTATAGCGGTATTTGCTGCCAACAGGTCCGCCCATATGCATGACCGTAGAATTATCTTGATAACGTATGCGCAGTTCCGAATTATTAATGGAAGGGCGTCCCTTTACTATTGGGGTTATATAGTCCATGGTCCGTTGGTGATTGACCAAACAATCGAAGGCCGGGTCGGCATTGAAGAAATCTTCAACCAAGATGGTTTCACCCGGGGCATTTTTGCCAAAGGCATGATAGCCAAGTTCTTCATCTTGATGATACTCTGCCCCCCAGCGGGATTTCTTTCGTGGCGGCAGATCAATATTTTCCACCGCATGTGCAAGAAGTTTTTCACTGGCTTCGGCTAAGGATTGCAGTTCTTCCGCATCGAGCATGTTTTTTATGATTAAATAGCCGCAACGGTCAAATTCGTATTGTTCTTCATCTGTCATGGAATATCTTTATTTTATTGTTGTTTAGATTAACGGCAATTCAATTGGTAGTAAGCCTAAAATGAGCTGCTTATTTTACCTCAATTTTGATCTTATCTAAATCGGGTTTCTTTAAGTCTGTTTTTTCGGAGCTTGCCTCTCCCAGTGTTGTTAGCCGCACGATTTGTTTTTCAAGCGCCTTTATTTTCTTTTGCGATGCTTGTTTATGTTTGTCTTTTTTTAAATAGTCGGAAAGTTCTTTTTCCCATTTCAATTTCTGATGGACTTCGCGTAATAAAAATAACTTTTTTAAGTTGAGATCTGTGGATTTTAATAAGGCAGTAAATAACTCTTTACTATTTTCGTAGTTTGCTTCCGTAAAAATGATATCGTCCATTTCTTTTGCTTTTTTATATTCCGTATCATTTTCTATTTTCAATTCTTTAATCATATAATTTAAAACAGCCTTTGGTTCTGCGCAGAAAGCATTCGTTGTCATGCAAAGTGCGATAACGAGTAGATAGATTTTTTTCATGGTTCTTCCTTTATGATTTAGAATATAGGACAAGTTATTTTTCGCTTTGTTCCTTTTTAATGGTAAAGGACTCTATCCAGGTAATGGGGCCATTTTTACGTTCCCGGTATGCATATTCGCCGACCACAGTCTTGTCAGAACGTGGAATTATGAAAAATCCGTATGGTGTAACTTTTTCTCCTTCACCATCTGTCTGATAAGATTTAGCTTCATATCTAAAAATGAGATTGTCATCTTTCAAAAAAATAGTATGAACTTTGTATCCTGCACTATTAAATCGTTTGCCGCCAAAAACAGCAATAAGCATACAGGTTTTAAAATCAACAATTGGCAGCTTGAGTCGATTGCGGTATAAGTCATATTTCACATCTTCTTTGTAGCCAAGATGTTTTTGCCAGGTTTTTATCCAGGCCCCAGGAGTCATAATTCGCATAGTATCTTTCTTTTTAAAACGACTGTTTGCACCTGAGAGCACGATGTATGGCTTGATGGACTTTTCGGACTCTTTATCATCGGCAATCAATAAAGACCCAAAATGACTCATAACTAAAATTAACATAATATTTATATATCTCATTTTTCCTTTTTCTCTTTTTTGTAAATTGCGTTGCCTGTTTTTAGTTCCTTTTCAATCCCCTTTAGATTCTTGATAAATGTATAGGCTTCCTTGTTTTTCCAGTTCCATGTTTTGCCTATTACATAATGTTTCACAGGCAGATCGGGGACTACGAGTTTCAGCGTATCTTTTATAGTGGAGATAACTTGAGCACCCATCATGTTTGGATCTCGTGAAACGATGGAAATTATCCAAAGTTCTTTTCCGATTTTATGAACTTGGTCGATAGTGATCGTCCATGCAGCATCTGGAACAGTAAGCTTTATCGTAATTTCTTTTTTGTCTGCTGCCCATGTATTTGTGCACAGAAGGATTAAAAGGGGCAATATCATACTCTTCATTTTATAAGACCTCAGGCACGCCATCTTCACGACGGCGGTGGGGCGTCTTATAATCGCCAGACAAAATCTCTGCTGCGGTCCAGCCCATATTGCCATGGCGTATGGCGCCATAGCGAATGCTGCCTTCATCCGAAAAGGGGCGAACGTCTGGTAGATCCATCCAGATACGCAGGAGGACGCGCTTCTTATCTTCGTCATCAATGAGTCCGTGCTGGTCCCGGCCGTGGAATACCAGGTAGTTATTGCAAAAGACGATATCGCCTTTTCGCAAGTGAAGCGGGAATGCATTGGCGTAGGCAAGTTCTCTGATAAAGGCGAAAATTTCTTCTTCTTCTTCGCTGAGCGTTTCTCCGGCTCTTTCCATACCGTCGCGAATCCAACCCGGATGAAAGCGACAGGTCACGCGTCCGCCAGCTGTGCTGTAGGCAGGAATTTTGAAATTCGAAGATAGTGTTTCTGATTCTCGCGGCTCTACCCGGCTCCAAATAAATCCCTCATAAAGTCTGGGCAGATATTCCGGGTGATGCTTAAGGATTTCGTTATACACATTCATGGAACTGGCGAAGAGACTACGTGGATCATCCGGTGCCTGGCGTAGACAATAAAGGGCAACACAATCGGACAAGTCTACGTGCAGGGAAATTTCACGGGGATCGCCAAGACCTCGTGAACCCTTTTTAGGGCGGAGCTTTCCATCGGTCACACAATGAATCAATCCGGCTTCGCTGTTTTGTGTAACCGCGGTACCCATATGCGTGCACAACCCCCAAAACAGTTTTTCCATATCGCCGATTTTATCTTCATCAACCGGAACATTGCGAAGGACAGCTATGCCTCTACCATCACGCAGTTCATCTAAAAGTCCTTGGATGGTTTTTGATAATGAAGGTATCTGGAAATCGTCGCGGGTCATTTCAGCGAAAGGTAGTCCCCGATCCTTAATCACTTGAAGTGCAGTGCTTAAATCATCTTGCTGTTCAGGGCTCAGATTAAATTCCCAGGATTTGTCGGTCTGCAACTCATTACCCGTCCAGGCACTCGAATTATTTACTGCTTCCATTTGTATTTTTATCGTATTTTCCATTAAAGTTAGAGCTCTAATGTACACGCTGAAGCAGTTTCTGGCAAATTCTGTTAATTTCAGTATCTTTACAGACTCAAAACCTGGCCGTCTTTCAGAAGCAGTTCACGCAAGATGTCATAGTCGACATCTTGTACGGCCTGATTATTATCAATTGCCAAGGAGGCTGCGGTGGCTGCAGAATGTCCCAGAACCATAAAGACAGGCTCCATACGTATAGAGCCAAAGGCAATGTGTGAGCTCGACATACAAACGGGTACTAGAAGATTTTGGATTTCGTCTTTCTTTGGGACCAGGCAATCGTAGCTGATGCCATAAGCCTTCGGCGCATGAATGCCAATATCACCTTCGTTTTGCACAAAACCATCTGCTGTGATATAACGCTGGATATTATGTGAGTCCAGGGCGTAGGAACCCATACCGATGGATTTCGTGACTTCACGTTCGCTCATCACCTCAGCTTCGGTCATTACCTGTTCGCCAACCATGCGTCGTGCTTCGCGAATATAAAGCTGGGGTGACCAATTATCGGTTTCAGTGTATTCATCCCTGGGCAGACCCCAATCTTGCATACCTTCATGAATGTAGGCCGGAACCCGCGGGTCGTTCTGGGCAAAGTAAAGCAAGCCCATCTGATAACGTTTGTGATCAGCGATAATTGCCTGACGTTCCTCATGGCTGGCATCCGGATAATTCCAGTTCTTACCGATGTAGTCAGAACTAAATGGACCGTGGTTATTGGTATCTGTTTTGCAATTTGGAATCATATCAAACTTTTCAAAAAAATCATCGCGGTCTTTCCATGCTTCCAGGAATAGGGCATATTTTTCAGGGTCGTAAGCATCTGGTTTTGGGAAAGGAATTCTGTTATAGGAGTGATTCGTCATGCACATGCGAAAACAATAGGCCTGTATTTTATTATCACCCTCGCCATATTCTCCCGGATCCTCAGAAGAAACATAGGGGAAAAGTTTTTCATTTTCCTGGTAAGGCGAAACATCGTGACTAAACCAGTGTTTGTGGTGCAGGACACCTGTCTGTACACCGTTCCATTTTTCATTGTAAACGGAATTGGCTTCTCGCCCGATATGATAGGAAACACCAGCGGCAGCCATCAAATCGCCCTCGTAACTCGCATCTATAAACACCTGTGCTTCATAGCGATTCCCCGAATGCATGGTGATGCTTTTTATTTGCCCATCAGCTGTTTCGACACCATTTTCGCGATCGAGCCATTCATCCCGGCAGACAGTGATCTGGTGGTCATTGATAAAATTCTCAAAAATTTGTTTCGCTGCCTTTGGTTCGAAACTCCATGCTGCTTTCCATTCATGGTCTATTGCCGTGGTACCTTGGCCAACGTTGCAGAAGTCTGTCGATTTTTCCCAGAACCAGTTTGACTCATCGCCATAATAACTATAGAGCCGTTGATAGAATTCCAGAGAGAGACCACCAATAGCGGAGGTATTTCCTGAATCTGTAAACCCGAGACCGCCTGAAGATAAGCCACCCAGGCGCGTTTCAGGACAAACGATGATCACCGACTTGCCGAGACGTTTTGCTTGGACTGCTGCGATTATAGCTGAAGATGTGCCACCGTAAATTAGAATATCTGTATTTAATTCACTCATTGTATCTATCCACCCTTAAAAAATGTTTCGGCTTAAAGTGTCCTAAATTATATTCTTTGCAAGGAAATCAGAATATGGAACTTATCTTTTGTAGTCTAATAAACGCTTTGTTAGTAAATTTCTTACAAGGCTGAAATTTTATGCTTCTAAGGTAGGTATGGTTAAGGGTCCTCGAGGCATTACTGCAACAGATAGTGGTGCCTCGGTGCAGCCACGCTCCTTGTAAATTATTTCAAGAGTCGCAGCTATATCAGTGATTGGGATGCAGCGTGTTGCCGCCGCATCTATTTCGTTTAGCCCGGAATAAAGATAAATGGTTGTTTTTGTTTGTGACAGTAAATGTGTTTGTACTTGCCATTGATCCAACTTGGTAATTTCACGAGAATTAATTTCAGCTAATAAGTCATGCGAGTTTAATTCACTTCGTAAGGTCTCTGCAAAGAGCCCTTCATCGGGTAGACCATTGGAACATTCGCTGACGACGATGATGCTGCCACCATCTTCAACAATTCGGCTTGCTGCTGAAATCCCTTTTACTGTTTGGTAAAAATTTTGATCCAGCGGGTAACCACTATTGGTTGTAATGACAACAGGGAAGCGTTGCTTAACTGTTACGGTGGATTCTGCACGTGCTTGGATGGAACCTTCTCTATGCGCCTCTATATAATGACCACAAAACAATCCGGTAATTTCTTTTTTGAGATTCAGGGTAACATTGACCATAAAATCTGGCGGGCATAGGGCGACTATATCGCGGCTTAATTTTTGCACCGGGTTGCTTTCTAAATCACTCCAGGTACTGCCGGGGTCGGCGATAATACTGGCACGATGAAAATGCTGTACGGTTTTAAACCCGGCAATCCCAGGGCAGACACCTTTTGGACCGCCGGAAAACCCGGCAAAGAAATGCGGCTCGATAAACCCCGTAACAATTTTGATATCTGCATTAACGTAGGCAGGGTGCAGGTAACCTTCACCGCCACAAGGACTATTGCCAATATGGACAAGGTCATCCGCATGGCAATCGTGATTAAAAATCGTAAAGCGTTTTGCAGTCTCGCTGCCAAGCAAGGCATCGATTTCCTCTGGGCTGCTGGGTCGATGGGTGCCGGTACCAATGATGATCGACACCTGGCTGTCGTCAACAGCGAGTATTTCAACAATCCAGGGAACGAGTAGTGAGTCTGGTACAGGGCGGGTATGGTCGGAAATGACTATGGCGATAGAGGGGTTAGTAATACCTTTTTCGGCAACTAATTGGTCCAGAGGCATTGCCCCAATGGGATTTTTAGCTGCGCTAATAAAAGCTGCCTTTTGATCACTTAGAGCATCGATATCCTGCGGAACGATTTCGGTGATATCATAGCAGCTGGAATCGAGATCCACTGGCAGTAATGCCTTACCATAAGCGAGTTGAACAGTTGTCATATGTATAATCCTTTTTGCATGAGCGTTACGATAGTCTTATATTGATTTTTTACCATATTATCAAATATTACTGAATATGATTGATTGCATATAGCCTTGCTTTATAGTGGGGAGAATTAAATCAGGAATAAAGATGAGAGAACTAATTATAAGTAAAGAGCCGATTGAGCTCTTTAAGATATTAAAATTTGAGGGTTTGGTGGATAGTGGTGGCGAGGCAAAGTTGGTCATTTCTGAAGGCCTTGTGAAGGTAAATAACAAGGTAGAAACGCAGAAGCGCAAAAAAATTAAATCAGGCGATATTATCGAATATCGGCAAGACCGAATTCGTATACATCTTCAATAACAAATTAATCTAAGGAATACAATGAAACTACTCTTATTACGCCATTCAGCAGGCTATGAACACAGCTACCTCCCCAACGCAGAAGTTACCCTAAAAGAACTGGGCCAAGAAAATGGCTGGCATGTAGAGACCACCCATCAACTAGAAGCGATCTCTGAAGGCCGCTTGAATGATGTGGATGTTCTGGCATTTGCAACGACCGGTGACCTCGCATTTAGTGATGAACAAAAAGAGCTCATCCTCAACTTTGTAAAAGATGGCAAGGGATTTTTTGGGATCCACAATGCAACAGATACCTGCTACGACTGGCCGGAATATGGAGAAATGCTCGGTGGATACTTTGCCGGACATCCCTGGCATGAAGAGGTAAACGTGATTGTTGAAGATAATGATCATCCCGCTACCGCACATCTTGGATCATCATTTAAAGTCGTCGATGAAATTTATTCATTCAGAGATTATGACCGCAGCAAAACCCGCGTCTTGATGCACCTCGATCCCGAATCAATTGACATTACTAAGGGAGATCGTGACGATCAGGACTATGCTCTGGCCTGGTGCCACGACTATGGTAAAGGACGGGTGATGTATTCTGCACTCGGACATCCCGATGCGCTCTGGAATGAAGACTGGTTTCGCAAACACATCGTTGGTTGCGTGAAATGGGCTGCTAACGAGGCATAGTTTTTGAAGTAGGCCGGGCTCTCCGAACGCGTGCCAGCGCACGGTTTTTTCAGCCAATGATCAGTAGGCCGGGCTCTCCGAGCGCGGTTAGCACACGATTTTACCAGTACAATGATCAGTAGGCCGGGCTCTCCGAGCGCGGTTAGCACACAATTTTATAAATACTTGAGGGATCGCGCTCGGAGAGCCCGACCTACTAGAATAGCATGTGAATAATTCGAGCCGGAGGCTACGACGCCCAGTATAGAAACGAATTATTAATACAATTTTATCAATACTTAAGGGGTCGCGGCAGAATAAAAACAGGTGAATAATGTGTAAACAGTAAAGCATCTCCTAGTGGAGATGCTTAAAGATAAACGGAGAGGATCACTTTGTTTATCTTTATAAATTAGTTTAGCGACGCGCAGAGCAGTTCAGGTGAATCAGTCATTTTTACCTGATAACCACAGTGCTCATTGTTGTCATTAAAGTATGGGGAAATCGTCACAAAGACCTCAATGTATTCACCGAATCTGTCTTTTACTGCTGCTTCGAGTATACCAGGTGCAACACAGTCCATAACGATCAGCTCGAGTTGGATTTGTTCAGGGTACTTCCAGGATTCACCTTCATCAAATGTAATGCATTCATACCCAGTCATTTCCTGTGCATTGAGATTCATGTGCATTACGTTCATTTCCATGTCGGTTAGTATTGTTGCCTGCACTTGAGGTGTAAGCAATCTTTCCAGTAGGTTGATCATCGCCATTTTTCTGCTCCGGTTTCAGGTTTAATTACTACATATTAAAAAGTCATTAGCAATTAAACCGCATATATCGTGCCAGCTGGATAGAAAAGCATGATCATTTTCGTTAATAAGCAGTTTTGAGCTCAAAAAAAGCGGCTAATTTTTATTTAGAGATAATTCTCAAGGTTTTTTCGACATGATTCCGGGTTTTTTGGCTAAAATCACATCACAATTAAAAATACCTTAAGTGACTGTTGTGCTGATCTTTAGGATATTTTCAACGATTTAGTTTATGTTACACGAGATTAACTATTCAGATGACTACAAGATTGCTTGGCTTGGTTTATAGTGTCAATGAATGAACTAAAAACCATAAGAAGGCGATTTTGTACAGGGAAGCGATAACAAGCCAATTACTTATAATCGGCAGTGCATCTGTAATAGGGTTTGCCTTCCTTCTTACCTTTTGCATCATTAAATTAGACAAATTCAAACTCGTTTCTCTTTGGAAAATATGCGCATTTTTTTTTATTGTAGATGTAATTACCTGTCTCCTTCTCAATACATATTTGCATGATAAATACCAAGATACCTATAGAATAATAATGGAAAAAGTACCAGATGGTGCTCCCAAATCTATTTTTATATTTGATGCAATAGTTTTTCTATTTATTTATTTACATGGAAAAGCAGTTAAAGCACACCCGGCAATAATTTTTAATTTGTGTTTTATTGTCATTATTTGTAACTGCGTTGGGTATTTACCATATCCTGAGGAAACGATCTTCAATCGATATGTTCTTAGTCTCTTCTCTTTTTTCGTTATGTATCTGTGTATTAAATATGAAAACTTCACATTGGGACTTATTATTTCATTTTACCTAAGTATTTTTCAGGATCCTTATTTTAGTTCTTTTGCTGTATTATTTCTTTTTTCTGCGATCCCCATAATTCGCGAAAATAAAATGAAATTAAACTTAGTCATTGTAAGTGTGGGCGCTGGGATCATTTATCTTTTATCACGGGTTCACTTTATAAATTACCCTCCCAATTTTTTTGATGGTGTACATTGGTTTATACTTTTTGCCATACCTATAACATTTTTATTTCAAAATAAAAATACAGCATTTTTTGGAATTTTATTTGGGATCATTTTATATCTTTCATTAAATTTTGGTCATTTTTCACTTTTATATTTAAAACTACTTCTCATCATATTTTTGTGTTTGCGGAGTTGGTTTAATGTTTTTTTTATATCCACTCTCTGTTTCTCCAGTTTAATTCTAATGGTAATTATTTTTTTAGAGAAAGTAAGTTTTTTTGAAATTTATATGATACCCTCCTGGTTAATGATTCTAAATTATTTTGGCCTAATTTTTCTATCAATGCTTGCCAGTTGTCTTTTTCAGCGTTATCCATCCTTCCGAAATTTTAGAGTTCCAAAGACTTTAGATATTATTTTGCCGACTTTGAATGAGGAAGGAAATATTCGCCAACACCTGGATGCGTTGATGCTGGCCATACAGACATTGCAGGAAAAATATGAGATAGTGGTTAACTGTTATATTGTTGATGCGGGTTCGACAGACAAAACACTGGAGATTCTAAAAGAGTATCGTGTAACAGTACTGCATTCTGAAGTAAAAGGACGCGGGCTTCAGTATGCAGAGGCGATAGATGCATCGAAAGGGGACCTAATCCTCATGGTGCATGCGGATGCTGTGATGAAAGAAAATACGCTTTTGCGCCTGGCGAGGGAATTTTATAAGCGGCCGCATTTGGAGTGGGGAATTCTTGGCCATGTTTATGATAAGCGCCCCTTTAAGATGCGCATCATAGAGCTCAGCAATCGCCTGCGCTTTTGCTTTACAGCGATTGCTTTTGGTGACCAGGGCATCTTTGTGCGGCGCAGCTGTTTAGAGGAGTGCGGTGGCATGCCGCGTATAAAACTCATGGAAGATGTGGAAGTTTCGCTGCGCCTTGCGCCTTGCTGTTCACGGGTTAATCTGGGCAATGGCCAAGTGGTATCTGTGCGCGGATGGGAAGAAAAGAAATATGGCGGCTATACCGCCATGGTGATTAGACTGGTTGTGAGTTATTTGTTCCTGCGTAAAATTGGTTGGGACCTGGAAAAACTCACAGATAAAATGTACAAAATTTATTATGAGATGAATCAACGAATAATGAAAAAACCGGGTTTGGAAAATGAAAAAAATAAATGACGTATACATACATGAAGACTCACACATCAGTGGTGACGTAACACTTGGGAAGAATACAAATATTTGGCCCTTTGTATCGATCCGCGGGGATGTTGCAGCGATTACTGTAGGTGAGGGCACATCAGTTCAAGATCAGGTAACATTGCATTGCCGTTTTGATGTACCGCTTAGTATTGGTAACAATGTGGTGATTGGTCACCAGGCCTGTGTGCATTGTGCAGAGGTGGGCGATGGCACGCTGATCGGTATCGGGTCAAAAATACTAGACAATGCGGTGATTGGTAAAAATTGCCTTATTGCAGCCGGTGCGGTGATTCGACCGGGAACGGTGGTGCCCGATGGAACGATGATGGCTGGGGTGCCGGCAAAAGTCATTCGCGATGTGACAACTGAGGAAATTGCCGATATTCAAGATATTGCCAGGCGCTACTTGCAGTTATCGGAAGACCATATGAATGGGAAATACCCGGACTACAGTTAAGCTTACTCGATGAGACTCACATCGATGATATCGTCGTCGTCATCATGTTTGTTATTACAACCCGGG
>JABSQK010000076.1 GCA_013215875.1 Lentisphaeria bacterium | reverse complement strand
CACTCATGCTTGTTACTCTTTTGGGTTAGTGGTTTTTCTCAAGGTAACGAGCATTTTTATTTTAAAAAGAAAAAGGATAAAAAATCCTTAAGGAAGTGCCATTAGGCCTGCGACCTGGGCTAGCCTACTAAAATAAGATACTTACTTGGGTATGCCGAATTTTAATTCCGCACCAGGGCCTGTCGCGGCTACTCTTAACAAATGATCTGTTAGAACGCCGGATGGAAATTTCGGGCCAGAGGCCACGTGAAAAAATAATTGAGATACATAAGACATCATGTCTTATGACCGCCGGTAGGCAATATTAGGCAAACTAATATTTTCGGACCAGAGGCCGGATTTAAGCGAATGCTAGAGCAGTTCGGCAATCTGCACGGCGTTGAGGGCGGCGCCTTTGAGAAGCTGGTCGCCACTGCAAAACAATGCCAGACCATTTGCATGGCTGATATCGTCGCGGATACGGCCAACTGCCACATCGTATTTTCCTGACACATCAATGGGCATGGGAAAGATGTTTTCCTGGCGGTCATCCATGAGATAAACCCCTGGTGCATTGTTAATAGCCTCAGTCGCATCTGCAACACTGACCTTTGTTTCCTGCTCAATTGTGATGGCCTCGGAATGTGCCCGAGGTATGGGTACACGTACACAGGTCGGGCAAATCTGAATACTGTCATCGCCTAATATTTTGTGTGTTTCATGAACCATTTTCATCTCTTCTTCACAATAACCATTCTCTTGTATCTCAGAATTATGGCTAAAAATATTGAAGGCGATCTGATGCTGGAGCACTTTTGGCACAACGTCTTTGCCTTCTAATAGATCGGCTGTTTGCTCTTCGAGTTCCTGCATGGCTGCAGCGCCGGCGCCACTGGCACTTTGATAGGTGCTAACAACGATGCGCTTAATCGGCGAAATATCGTGTAAAGGTTTAAGTGCCACGAGCATGATGATGGTTGTGCAATTCGGATTGGCAATGATGCCTTTATGCTGGCTAACTGCTTCTGGGTTGACTTCGGGTACAATTAACGGTACCTCATCATCCATACGAAATGCACTGGAATTATCGATGACCACTGCACCGGCTTTCACTGCAGATGGGGCAAATTCGATGGACCGCCCGCCGCCGGCACTGAAAAGGGCAATGTCTATTCCCTCAAATGAATCATGGGTCAGCTCTTCTATGGTCAGTGTTTCGCCCTTAAAGGTCATCGTCTTTCCAGCTGAACGGCTGGATGCTAATAATTTAAGACTCTTTACCGGAAAGTTTCTCTCTTCCAGTACCTTTAACATTTCTACACCGACTGCACCTGTAGCACCAGCTACAGCCACATTGAATTCGCGACTCATGATTACTCCTTACTATTTAAAATTCAGGCGCAACGATATGTAATAACAGGTAAATGTCAAGCAAGGTCAGGCTCGTGAAAAGGTGTTTCAGGACTCTTCGCTAATGGCTTTAGGAAATATGATTTTTTCAATATTATCGGACAGTTCTTCAATGGTATAGGGTTTGTGCAGGTAACCCTGGCAGCCGGCTCCAAGAAGCTCGCCAATCCTCTGATCGCGATTGAAACCGCTTATGAGCAGGACTTTAACATCCGGATTCAAAACACATATTTCGTAATAGACTTCATCGCCTGATTTTTCAGGCAGCATAAGGTCCAGTACAACCAGGTCGATCGTTTTCCAATGCTGCTTATACATGTCTATGGCAATCTGGCCATCAGCAGCTGAGATATGTGTATAGCCCAGCCTAGTAAGGATATCTTCGGTCATTTGCAACATAAATTCATCGTCATCGACAATGAGCACATTCTTGCCTTTTTCGACTTTTTTAAATGCCTTATGCGAGCCTGAATCTCGGTGCTGCTTGGGTTTTTTAATTTTCCGCGTTTTGGTATCTGTCAGGGTATTTTTCAGATGTTTAGGAATTGAGTCTGCTGCTTTTGGAAAAAACAATTGAAATGTTGTACCAATTCCTTCAGTGCTGTCGAGTTTTATCCAGCCAAAATGGTCATCAATTATTTTATATACCATGGCCATGCCCAAGCCATTTCCATCTTCCTTGGTTGTGTAGAATGGTTCAAATAAACGCTGCAATGTTTCCTCGTTCATGCCTGAACCTGTATCTTTGATTGTAATACAAAAGCATGTGGTATTGCTGAACTCATGGTTGTTATTTTCGACTGTAACAGATTCTATTTTTATGCTTAGGTCGCCGCCTTCAGGCATGGCATCTCTGGCATTTATACAAATATTGAGGATGCTCTGTTCGAGTTGGGTATAGTCGCCTCGAATAACAGCCTCTCTATTATAATACTGGTGTTTTATATTGATTCGTTTATCAAATGAATGCGCACACAGTTCCATTACAGATTTCAAAACTTCATTTATGTCGAGCAATTGTTTTTTTATTTCTTCTTTCCGTGAAAATGAGAGCAGCTGTTCAACGGTTTCGCGGCCCCTGTCTAGGCAGTCATGTGAAACGCGAATGGTGTGAATAATAAGCTCCATATCGGGTGACTCGTCTTCGCCGGGATCTTCTATTTCCCGCAATATCAATTCCAGCCCACTGGTCGCTCCACCAAGAATATTATTAAAATCATGGGCCATTCCACTGGCCATGCTGCCGACCATTTCCATTTTTTGCGCTTGGACAAAACGCCCTTCCAGATCTTCATTCATATGAAGTTGTGATGCCAGTCGATTGACCACGGATGCCATCAAACCCAGCTCATCTTTATTATTATCGCTAATCGATAAGCCATATTGTCCGGCAGCAATTGCTTCTGCCTGTTTAACAATTTCATCATTGCGTTTGCGCATTTGATTATAGACAATGTGAAAAATCATATAACTAATTAAGAGAATAAATACGAGAAGTGCAATCGAAAAATTAGTCAGCCAGCTTGCTGTGTAGAACAAGTCTTCGGTATTGACCGCGATACAGATAAAGTATGGGGTGCCTGCGACTGGATTTACGAAGATAGTCTTGGCAATTTGCTCATGATTGTCATTTATTTCTATTAATTCAAAGCGCCTGGAAAATCCCTGTTCCTTATCATATTGCTGCATTTCCTTTATCAGCCGGTTTTTTTCACCATCCTTATATATCCACATGTTCGAAACCAGTCGCCCATTTTTCATTTTATCGGAAGACACTTTTATCCGTCCTTCATTATCGACGACAAAGAGGCGTCCGCTATTATGAAAATAGAGCTGTGTAAAGCTATCGTTCATATCGGCGAATAGATCCTCTTGCAAGTTGTCAATTTCATCTTCGCTCAAGCCTTTGCTTGCGGCATTTGTGCGCATCCTGGACAAGCGCCTTTGCAGAATGGTACTTTCCCGGTAGATATAGGCTTTTGCATAGGAGATTTCGCGGGTTTCAAGCGTTTCTTTGAGGTAGGGAATAGCGACATAGCCTGTACCAATTCCGATGATGAGAATCGAACACAAAAAGATGACTGCAAATTTTGTCGTAAACTTCATGCTATTACTACTACCCTGAATTATCCAGAAAACAATCTTCGGATTCGAAATGCTACGGATACATATATCTTCTGAGTTGACCGTAAATCAAGAGCTCTACAGTATCAAACGATCGCACGTTTTACATGGCCTTTTCGTGCTATGATTTATGGGGTTTAAAGTATGACAGAGACATGGAGAGAGTCTCTGTAAGTCGTTCCTGCGAGCTTGAAAAGAACTCACTTAACACTAAGATTCTGCTATGTTTAAATTAACCCACACAGATGGCCGCGCCAGAGCCGGCGAATTGAAACTCAATCATGGGACCTTACACACGCCAAAATTCATGCCTGTGGGCACCCGTGGCACGGTAAAAGCCATACCGCAAAAAGACCTCATCGAATGGGATACTGAAATTATCCTGGGCAATACCTATCACTTGATTTTAAAACCCGGGCTCGATATTATCGAAGCGGCTGGCGGCTTGCATAAATTCATGAGCTGGGACCGGCCAATTCTTACGGATAGCGGTGGCTACCAGGTATTTTCCCTGGCCAAGCTGCGCAAGATGAAGAAAGACGGGGTGGAGTTTCGCTCACATATCGATGGCCAAAAAATGTTTCTTGGCCCCAAAGAAGCGATGCATGCTCAGAAAATTCTAGGGTCTGATATAGCGATGGTATTTGACGAATGTCCGCCCTGGCCATGCACACATAGCGATGCGGATAAATCGCTCGACCTTACTCTGGAGTGGGCTCGTATTTCAATGGAACAGGAACATGCGCCAGGACAGAAGATTTTTGGCATTATTCAAGGGTCTGTCTATGCCGACCTAAGGGAGAAATCGGTTAAAGAATTAAATGCAATTGGCTTTGATGGCTATGCGATTGGCGGTTTAAGTGTGGGTGAACCCCAGGACATGATGTATGAGACCATCGATGTATGTGAACCCCATATGCATACAGATTCACCGCGTTATCTGATGGGTGTGGGCACACCGGCACAATTGGTCGAAGCAGTTGCCAGAGGCATCGACATGTTTGACTGCGTATTACCTACACGTGTTGGACGAAACGGCAGCGCCTACACACGAAAAGGAATGATCCAGTTAAAAGCTGGCTACAACAAAGACCAGTTTGTGCCCATAGACGAAGACTGCAAATGTTATGCATGCGCAACATTTAGCCGGGCCTACATCCGGCACTTGTTAAATGTAGGCGAACTTCTGGGCTTGTACCTCGTCTCTGTACACAATGTGTTCTTCTATCTAAGTCTGATGAGCGAAATGCGTCAGGCAATCATGGAAAAGCGTTTTCAGCTATTTCGTGAGGATTTTGCCGCAAATTATGTCGCTCCTGTGAAAGACTAATATCTCTCTGCGGGCTCAAAAGCTTCTTGAAAAACCAGTGTTTTGTGTGTAAGCTATAAGCCTGATTAGATTAAGGAAATTGAGTGTTTACTTCTGAAAATCCAGAAACTTTAGAACCAGTGCTAGACAGTATAGGTACCGCACTGTTTCTAATCGATAAGAAAGAGCAGACCTTTGTATTCTTTTTATTCAATAAATTGATGCAAGAGCAAACTGGCTTATCCAATAAAGAGATACAAGGTAAAAGCCCCGCTGACATATTCGAAGCAGACCATGCCGAGAGCTTAAATACTCATATTCAGCAATGCTACTCAGATAAATCAGCAACGGAATTCCAGATTGTTGTTGGTGAAAACGGCGAAAGGCAACTCAAGCGAATCCTGCTGACCCCAATATTTTCTGAAGATGGTTCTGTGAGCCGTATTCTTGGTAACCAGGCAACAGTACTCGACCATAAAAATTCCCAGGTAATGAAAAATCAATTGGAGCAGCAACTTGTTCAGGCCCAAAAAATGGAAGTTGTGGGGACTTTAGCCAGTGGCCTGGCCCATGATTTCAACAATATGCTTACCCCGATTCTTGGAAATGCCGAAATGATCCGCCAAGGGCTACCCGATAACAGCTACCTTCAAGAAGATCTGGAGGACCTGATAAAAGCCGCTCAAAAGGCACAAGACCTAGTTCAGCAGCTTCTCTCTTTCAGCCGGCAAGTCGATATAAATATAAATACCGTGCCTATTACTGATGCAGTGAAAGATGCCATCAAATTAATTCGCAAGGGATTGCCAAGAAATATTGAAGTTCGAAGTGAAATTGAGGAGAAATGTTCAGTTCTTGAAGTAAATTCTACAGAAATATACCAGGTAATCATGAATATCTGCATCAACTCCTATCATGCGATGAAAGGTTTTGGTGGCAGGATTGATATTACACTGGATATCTTTCATGCCCAGGGTGAGCATAAACTGGAGTACGATCAGGATTATGTTCACTTGCAAGTGAAAGATAATGGGCATGGAATAGATCCTGCGGTAAAAGAGAAGATGTTCGACCCATTTTTTACGACTAAACGAGATGGACAGGGAACTGGACTGGGATTACCAGTGATTAAGAATATCATTTCAAACATGGGAGGGCGTATCATAGTGGAGAGTGAAAAAGGGAAAGGCACACTTTTTTCTGTCTATTTGCCCCTAACAGGAAAAAAGAAAGTTGTTAAACATAAACATGACACGACAGAGATTTTGAAAATGCACATTTTATTCGTTGATGACGATCAAATT
>JABSQK010000759.1 GCA_013215875.1 Lentisphaeria bacterium | reverse complement strand
ATCTCAACTGCTTTTTTAAGGCTGCAATTTCTGCATCTTTACCAAGCAATTTACCATTGCCCGGAAAAGCGTCCGGCCCTCTTTTCTCAAGTTCCCGTTTCCATCGACTCAGATATTTACCATTCGGTATGCCTATATCTTTAGCAATTTCATCGGCTGTCTTATCTGAATTTTCCCAATGTGAAACTGCTTCCTCTTTGAATTCCTTTGAGAATTTCTGGCGGTTCTTCTTCATTTTACTAGCTCCTTATTTGTATTTACATTACAAGGGGCTTAACTTATTGTCCACATTTTGGGGGAAACTCCAAAGGGTCGTGGCCTTACCACAGTGATAAAAGGCCACGACCTATGGGGTATTTTTGTAGATATCTATATTTTGAATAAATGTTCAGCAATAGTCTTTTGAATTCCTTTATTATCAGTTAACTTCTATAAGTGATATTCCACCTTCTTTCCCGTAGTCCATCACCAATTCCTAAAACTTTCACGAATACCTTCTTTTTTATCTTCAATTGCTTCATTCATAGTATATGCTGCCATTGTGAATATGAAGGCGATTATAACCCCAAGTAGAGCCATATCTTTAGCACCAAACTTTACACGGTGAAAGAGGTATGCAGGATAGCCCACAATCCACAAGAATAACGAAAATACTGCCCATTGTGATGCGCCATTGGTTTTCTTGCCGTTCGCATCATCTTTACCCATACCAAGCTTGCTAGAGTCAACATAAATCAAGAATGAAGTCAACCCGATTGTGCCTAAAACAATCAAATGTAATGAACTTGAAGGGTTTTGCATTAAATTCATATTACCAACCCAATAGTAGATGAGTAGAATACCGATAATAGGCACTAGAATAATACCTAACCCAAGGGGATCTTCTCCACTTTCTAATTTTGGCGATGATTCTGTTGAATCTGAATAGTAGCTCATGCAACACTTATTAGAGAGATTTTCAATATTTTCACCACATTCTGGACAATATTTTACTTTTGACATATTTCTTTCCTCGCCATTTTAATGAGATTAAATATCATCAATTGTTGTTTTTGTATTTCTAAGTTTTCTTTCACGCTGAATATATTGTTTGAGTATCTTTGTTGTAGCAGGATTATAATAGTTTAAGATCATTCGATTTTTGTATAATTTTTGATAATCAGTCGATTTCATCACGTCATATTCCTTTTTAATTGAGAATATCACAGAACCATTTTCAAAGAACCAATTAATTTCTCTAAAAAACATCCCCTCACTATAAACTTTACTTTGATCAAGGTCTTCTCCAGCTCTCACCATTGCCATACCAGCTTCGATTTCAGCGAATTTAATTCCTTTATCTTCAGCTATTACATCAGCATTATATGCAGTGATTTGTTTGTCAGTTGGATCTAACTCATAGTAGTATTTCTTTTCTAATAAATTTAAGAATTTATTACGTTCTTCAGGATCATCATCACCAAGCATAATATGAATCCTTTCAACTTTTCCTTCTTTGTCATACGTCCAATAAACATCTCTTTTGCTACCAAATAATACAACTCCATCAGCCGCTTTAGTTTTTTTGGCTTCTTCCGATGTCATCCCGAATTTTAGATCACGGAAGCCATCTACTAAAACTGGTTTTCTTTCCTTTTTCTTTATTCCATTGGCTATAAGTGCTTCGGCTTTTCCATGGTTTTTCATTTGAGTGGCAAGAGCGACTAATCGAGCTTTATATTTTTCTAATTCTGATCGTTTGCTTTTATCATAATCAGGACGTAAGGCTTTAAATCTTCGAATACTTCCTAATCTCTTTTGTATATCTATAT
>JABSQK010000758.1 GCA_013215875.1 Lentisphaeria bacterium | reverse complement strand
GGCTAGTCAACTATAGCCAAAAAATGATTGAATTACAATTTAGCAAGAGAAATTCCTTTTGTAAAATTCAATAAGCTTAGAGCTCGGTAATAGCCCCTGATAAAATTTCTTTGCTTCCAAGGGACTGGCTGTCTTCATCTTCAAAATCAATTGAATAAATGGTTTTGTTTTTTAATGTTGACAAAAAATCTTTTTTATCAGGGGTCATATTCATCATGATGCAAATGGCCTGCTGATAATTTGATGGATCTATAGAATAGGAAAGTTCATGGCCGTAGACGGGATTGGTACTCGCCACTTTTATTAAGATCTCCTGAAACGGGATACCCCGGTGCATGCATAAAACGTCATCACTCAAGCCGGGTATATAAATGTCCATTTGAATATTTTGGTAATAAAGGAAATCTGCCACAGCCGCCAGCAGGTACATGCAGGCCTCATGCTCGATATTTTTAGCCGATAAAAATTTATCAACTAATGTGCGAGAAGGGTGGGCTATGTCGATATACAATAGAGTGGTGGATTTTTTACTTAGCGAATATTCTTTAACGATTGGCATTTGCAGTTGCGCCGTTCGCAATGCATGTATATGACGCGGGTTGTCGCCAAAGCGGTATTCGCGTATACCCATAAAGTCGGTTCCATCTGTCGACCTTTTCGCCTCTTGCTCATCGCCTTGCTGGCGATGTGCCAATGAAGCAAGCGCCACTGACTTAAGCTTCTTATAGTCCGGGTAGATGTACACCGTATCAGAGACTTTGCTGTAATCGCCTTTCTGCGTTAAGCCGAATGGAAAAATACTACAGACGTATACCAGAGGGAATTGATATTCACCGCGCTTATCGATCACACACGTATTCTGCAGATGGATAGTTTTACCCGCTTCAAGACTTTTTATACGATTAAAACCACTCGGAAAATGTATATTCTTATACGGAATTTTATCAACAAATAATTCAAGTGCGGGGATTTTTCGAAGGTTTGTTATTTTATAACTTAAATGAATGATCTGATTTTCTGCAGCAAGTAATGGGCATTGTTTGTGTATTTTTAGCTTTGGGCGAAGGATCCAGCCAGCGACATAATCAATAATAAATAATGATATCATTGTCAGAGAGAGATAATATACCGGCATCAGTAAAGAGGTCATACTTGTTAGAAAAAAAGCGGTGGTCAACATAAATAATAGACGCCCTGGAATTGTAAAAATGCAGACAAGCCATGTATATATCCACAGGCCCAATAGAAGATTCGGGGACTTATAGCCCGTCATTTTCAGGCCTGGTTTATTATAGACTGCCGGACCTTCATAAAAAAGTTTTTGCCCTTTTCCACTCAGTGTGAACGGTGCACGAATGATCAGCCATAATAGAGAATGTTGTTTATCATCATTGGGACGAATGAGAGCAATAAAATTCAAGCGTATGCTGCCCGGGTTATTATTATTGTTTAGAGCTAATGAGTTCCATGATTGTTTTTACCGATTCCAGTGTTTCTGAAGTGATATCAGTTTGCTCAAATTTTACAGAATACATTTCTTCAATCGCGACAATCAGTTCCAGTAGTAGAAAGGAGTCTACACCATATTCAGAAAGTTCCGTATCAGTATCAATTTCACCAATTTCCAGGTCAAGAAAAAGGCGTTCTATTATTAATTCTTTAAGATCATTTTCCATTCTGTTTCCTAACAATAATTTTTCATACAATGAGCTCAAAATTAGCTTATTTCAAGAGCTATTTTATTAGCAGTTCGATCACCAGCTCTGCATCAATTGATATAGAATTAATTTCTGTTCGACCGTAGTCTCGTTGCAAATCCTGAAATAAATAGATCTCTCCCTCAAAGCTAATGGCAGCATCAAATACAGCTTGATTGCCAGTGCTGCTTATACCCGTCTCAATTGTTATCCACTGTATGGAATTTGATTTTTGTACTGTGTACGGCTGATTGTTTACAGTGATTTTTCCGCCCTCAGTCGCAAGCACTGCCAGACGGATAGTTCCCGACCTGTCAGCATCCTGTTTTTCTATAGCGAATACTTTACGTATTCGTTTTATCGGGTTTGTTGTCACAGGTACCCAACCACCAAATGCCAATGGACCATGGTCCTTAATCATATGGGTCTGTTCATCTATAATGCGAATGCCATCTGGGCGGACAATTTTTATGACTCTCGCTTCCCAGCCAAGGCGATATGCCTGATAAGCAAAACAGACAAATACAAATGATAAAATAGAGAGACCAATTAAAAATAAGCGTGCCTCTTTTTGTCTATAAAGGCCTGGAAATTTGATAATAAAATATGCGGCCATACCGCAGAGTGGGGGCATTATGGGTACTCTAAAACGGGCCAGCATATAAAAAATGACAATCGATGCACAATAAAGAAGGATGATAAAAACGGGAAGGACTGCCGCTTTTTTCTTTCGCATATTTTTTAGAGCCAATATAATTCCAGCCAAACCCAAAGAGCCAATTAACCAAAACGGAAACAGAGGAAGATGAATGAAACGCCCAGGAATTTTTTCATCACGTTCTAAAATGGATACATTATTGGGAATTTCTATTCGATTCCAAAAGAGCATGAAGATGCGAAACTTCAGCTCAATATATGCTGCGGGTTCACGGCTAAACCATTTCCAGGTATTGCGTAGAAGCGATACTTTTTCATCTCCGGTTTTTTGAGCATCCCGTGTCCATATTGTGTACGACAGGGGGTATTCCATGGGGCCTGAACTTCCCGGTTCTTTGCCACCGGGTGCTGACTCCGGGGTATTACCAAGTGCCAGCACATTTGCTGCTGCAGAACTCGGCCCAACCCATTTATTGTGAACCTGGTAATTTTGCCAGGCAAAGGGCAATTGCGGTAGATAAAACAGTACAAAAAACAGCAGCCCCAAAAGAATTTTTAACTTGACTGGCTTCTTTAAGATGACGAGCAGGTAGATAACCACAGGGCTTAACAGAATGATATTTCCACGCGTTAAATTTGCCGCACCAAAACACAAACCCAGGATAATAAAATAAATTATCAAATGCTTATTTTCTTTTAGTTTACTGATAATAACGAGTAGAAATACAATAAGCGAAATCCAAAAACTTTGCAATGATGCAATCAGGGTAAAGCTTCCATAAAAGATATGCATCTTGTAAAAACATAAGAAAAATCCTGCCAGTACGGCACATTTTCGGCCAAATAAATAGGCAAAACTCAGGGCAGTTAACAGGACACACAGTGCACCCAAAAATGCTTGGACAATCAGTACGCCAGTGATTGGATCAGGACACAGTTTATAAATACTTGCGAGAAACACACTGTAGTAAAAAGGCTGGTAGTAATAGCCCTTTGAATAATCGTATTTCCCCTCGGCAATTTCACTGGCAAAATTCTGATAGGTGTAGGTGTCTGTTTGTTTATGCGGGTTTCGTACGGGGGAGTAGTTTTCTGCTAAGTCAAAAGAGGATAAAAGTCTAAATACAAATGCAAGAATAGTGAGTGCCAGAAGAATTTTATAAAACTGTTTTTTTATAAATATCATTGCTAAGCGTTTGTGGTTATTCTCCAGATTCCCAGAAGCATTAAGAGTAAAGAACTTAAGTAAAAACCCAGCACAAGTTTAAACCGTTTAGTGTCGTTATCTGATTTTTTAATGAATACGGAGCCTACATGCAATAGTATTATCGCTATAAGCATAATGAACGGGTGCTCAAATTTTCGAAATGGGCTAAGATCTTTCTCTGTAGTCACCAAAACTATAATACCTTGTAAAAGCTGAACATCTGCTGCAATGGGCAAAAGGCGGGCTGTGATTTTATCAAATTTACCCCAGGGCTTTTTACCGATGATTCCAATTATAGCTTTAAGGATAAAAATAATTAAAAATAGCAGTAATAAATAGCGCCAATGGGAGTGCCCATATAAAAAGAATTGGTTCATTATTTTCGCTGATCTATATAATATTTAATGTAATCTTTCAGACCTTTAATTTTACCGATATAAACAGCTTTCACTTTAGTGCCATCGAGCACCATCACTTGTGGTAAAAAACGAACAAAGAACTTTTCGCGCAATACTCTGTCGTCGAGTATGACTTTCTTCTTCTTAAATCCGGCTTTCTTCGCGTCTCTTTCAGTTGCATTAATTAATACACCTATGAATTCGGCATCTTTGCCACCCATTTTAGCCACCTGCGATGCAACATTCAACGACTCTTTATGCCGCGGGTTGTAAAATACCACAAGCGTCAGCTTTGTGGCATCGGGTTTAATATCGACACTTTCGTCTTTTACAGAGCTGCCGCTTATAGTGGCTGTCTTTATCGCCCAGGGACTATCACCAGCTGTAAGTTTCGCCCCTATAAACTCCTCAGCAAGAGTATAATTATACTTAGCCGCTTTAAAGCCTAAAACAATGGAACGGGCAGCTTCTATTTCCTCCTGAAGTTTTTCAATATCTTTGTCAGCGTCAATCGCCTTATCAAGCTTAACTTCGATCATTTTGTATGCTTTATCCGCAGCAGTCTTTTTCTTTTTGGACTTTTTGTCAATAGATTTAATTGTATTTTTAACAGATTTCAAAATTTTGGCTTTCTGCGTTTTAATGGCCGCGGATTTACCAGGTTTCTTCAATAATTCCACGTTGGCCTTATGTGCTTGATCAAGGAATCCAGCGACTTTTTTATCAAGGGGCATTAGAATGAATGGGTTATGGTCGCCAATTCTGTTTTCCGGGGCTAGTTTTTTCTTTTGAGCAAACGCCGGGCTAAAAACAAATAAGCATAGAAGTAGAGCTCTTAAATATTTCATTATGCGATCCTTTCTTTAGTTTAGGGGTTAATCTAACATTCGTGTAGAAAAGGTTCAAGCTCATGTTGGCAATTTCCGGGAATGGAAGCAGTCACATAAGCACCGTCATCTTCGTATTGCTCTGAAAGCACATGCCCCACACGATGAATCAGTGCCAATACATCAAATTTGTCCAATGGTATAAAAAGCGTCATTTCTTTCAACGACTCCCCGGATATATCCACCATTCGCTCATGCAGATCCTCAAGTCCTTCTCCAGTTTTGGCACTCATAAAAATGGCAGCTGGATATTCATGCCGCAGTCGTCGCAATAAATAAGGCTCGGCAATATCCACTTTATTGAAAACAAGTATGCTTTCCTTTTTTCCTGTGCCAATTTCTGCAAGAACATCTTCGGTTGTTTGCATATATTCTTCGATGTTGCTCGAATTGATGTCGACGACATGAATTAAAAACTGACTCAATACGGCTTCTTCCAAAGTCGCTTTGAATGCTTCTACCAGGTTATGTGGAAGTTTACGAATGAATCCCACCGTATCTGTCACCAGCACGCTTTGATTGTTTGGCAGGACTATCTTCCGTGTAGTTGGGTCCAAAGTAGCAAACAGCTTATCTTCTACAAGGACCTTAGAACCCGTCAATAAATTTAACAACATGGATTTACCCGCATTTGTATAGCCGACGATTGCCGCATTTGGAATCGTGGTTTTCTGCCGGCGCTTGCGCTGCTCGGCACGTTGCTTTCTCACCGACTTTAATTCCTGCTTTAGCTTACTAATGCTTTTTCGTAGAAGGCGACCATCTATTTCTATCTGTTTTTCACCCTCACCACCACGCAGGCCCACACCACCTTTTTGGCGGTCAAGATGGGTCCAGGCATTTTTCAGGCGAGGGAGCATATATTCTGCCTTTGCCAGTTCTATTTGCAGTTCCGCTTCTTTTGTAGATGCACGATTTGAGAAAATTTCGAGAATCACTTCCTGGCGGTCTATAACAAGCAGCTTGGAAAGTTTCTCCCAGTTGCGCTGCTGGCCAGGGCTTAATACATCATCAAAAATTATCGTATTGGCATCGAGCTCACGGGCCCGCGCGATGATTTCTTCAGCCTTTCCGCTACCCACAAGATATTTAGGATTTAGCTGGCGAATCTTTACTGGCATTATTTCGCATATTTCACCACCAGCCGTTTCTACTAGCTCATGGAGCTCCTCCAGCATTTCATCACAATGAGCCCGTTCATCAGGGCGATTATAGACCGCAACTAACAAGGCTTTGTTTTCTAAATTTTCCTCTTTATCAATAAAATTTGGCACTTATTCCTCAACTTGTTGTGTTTTAAGACGATAAACTCTATGTAAATATTCATAGAGTGGAATGTCTGTGTACGCATAAGAGTTTAAACTATGTCAAAATCTATTCGTATGCCATTCAAAAGCAAACTTTTATGAATTTCACATGCAAATCTTGAAATCAACTGATTACTACTTATAATCGTGCGAAACAACGGGAGAGCCGACTATGTCAGGCGAAACGATAATATGTGCAGATGATGACCAGGTCTGTCGGATGATTTTTCAATCATATTTGTCAGAAGATGGTTACGAGATACGCTTGTGCGCCAGTGGCGAAGAAGTATTAGAAGCCATGCAGGTGACAGATCCGGACGTCCTCATCCTTGACCTTCACATGGAAGGACTCAGTGGTCTGGAAACATGCAACAAAGTTCGCAGCGATCCTAAATATACTGATTTGCCAATTCTTATTGTTTCGGCTGCGGACCAAAAAGAAGACCTGAAAAAAAGCTTTCTCTTTGGCGCCGATGAATACATCGTAAAACCAATTAAGAAAGGCGAACTATTGGGCAAAATTGAATTATTGCTTTCAAAAAAGAATTCCTCTATCCCTCAGTCAAAAGGACTAACAAAATTAGTTGCAAAAGATTGCGATTTTACACCAAATTCGATCTTTAATGGTAGATACCAAATTGATAAACTTCTCCAGTCGACCTCAAGCAATAGAATGTACAGGGCCTACGATATGGAATTTACACCTTATAAGCCCGTGGCAATAAAAATTTATGACTTTTCCAGTGTAAAAAGTACCGATCCAAAATTTCTCAAGCGTTTTTTGCGCGAAGGTTACCAGCATTCCAAACTTGACCACACGAACATAGTGGATCTATATGATATAGGCCAGTACCATGGTATATACTTTATCGTCATGGAATATGTGCAGGGGAATTCACTCGAATATATTATCGATAAATCAGGACCTATGTCTCAGGATACACTGTTGCTCATCGCCTATGAATTAAATAAAGCCATCATGCACCTGGATGAAAATGACATTATTCATCGCGATATAAAACCGGCAAATATCATGGTAAATCTCGAAGGGGATGTCAAACTGCTGGACTTTGGACTGGCTCGTAAAGATGATGAACAGACACTCTCATCGACCGACCAATTTCAAGGCACACCGCAGGTCGTTTCACCTGAAATGATAGATGACCCGGCAAACTTG
>JABSQK010000757.1 GCA_013215875.1 Lentisphaeria bacterium | reverse complement strand
CCACACCACGGCGTGTCGCGGCTACTTTACATTTTGCAGATGCGAAGCAGATGCAAAATAAATTGAGATATCTAAGGTGTCACACCTTAGAACCGCCGGTAGGCAAGTCTTTTCAGGCAGATTTTGATTCGCACCACGGCGTGTCGCGGCTACTTTACATTTTGCAGATGCGAAGCAGATGCAAAATAAATTGAGATATCTAAGGTGTCACACCTTAGAACCGCCGGTAGGCAAGTCTTTTCAGGCAGCTCCGCGGCTAGTTCTTCTCTCTAAATATTTTCATGAAATCAACGAGTTCTTCAACACCCTCAATTGGCATTGCATTGTAAATGCTTGCGCGTATGCCTCCAACAGAGCGATGGCCTTTTAAGCCAATCATCACTAATTCTGTTGCTTCCTTTATAAAGGCTGCTTCAAGTTCTTCATTGGCAAGGTTGAAACAGACATTCATCTTAGAACGAGAGCCTTCTTGTGCAGAGCCTGTATAAAAGTCATCGCTGTCAATTTCACTATAAAGCAGCGCGGCTTTTTCATTATTCATTTTTTCTATGGCCGCTATTCCGCCTAGTGATTCGACCCATTCGCAAACCAGCTTTATCAAATAAATAGCAAATGTCGGTGGCGTATTATACATAGAGCCCGCAGCTATATGCGTCGTGTAGTTCAACATCGATGGCAAATTATCCGGCGCTCTTTCTGCCAGGTCTTTGCGCAGGATGACCAGTGTTATACCACTTGGACCCATATTCTTTTGGGCGCCGGCATAAATCATTCCAAATTTGCTTACATCTATTTCACGCGACATAATATCGCTCGACATATCAGCAATGAGCGGCACATCGCCGCTATCCGGGTACGCGGCAAACTGTGTGCCAAAGATCGTATTATTACTGGTGACGTGAAGGTACTTTGCATCGGGGTTTACGGTGAAATCAGCAGGAATATAATTATAATTTGCATCCTTGCTGCTAGCAATTACCTCTGTGCCCTGGCCAAGAATTTTTGCTTCTTTTATGGCTTTGCTGCTCCATGCCCCACTATCAATATAATCGGCAGAGCCATCAGGACGGAGGTTCATGGGAATCATGGCAAACTGGGTACTTGCTCCACCTTGCAGAAAAAGGACTTCGTAATCATCTGGAATATTTATTAGTCGTCGCAGGCCTGCTTCGGCCGCATCAATCACAGCCTGGAAATCGTCACCTCGGTGACTAGCCTCCATGATGCTTATGCCGCTGCCGGCATAGTTCAATAATTCCGCCTGTGCTTTTTCGAGGACCTGTGCTGCTATTCCAGCAGGTCCTGCATTAAAATTAATTGTCATTTAGTTTCCTTATTTCTAATATCTGTTATGATTGGCTTTGCATGAGCGCGGCCATTTTCTATAAAAATATTCCATGTTTCGCAACCACAGGCAACCGATCCTGCAATATAAACCCCTTCGACATTTGTTTCATATGTTTCCATATTATATGCCGGTATCAAAACTTCATCGAGTGCCACACCAATGCCTCGCAGCAATGTCTCATCGGGCCGGTAGCCCGTAAGCAGAAAAACGAAGTCGGCTTTAATTGTCCGTTCCACTTCGCTAATATTATTTTTTAATATGACTTCGCCTTTCTTTATTTCACAGATCTCTGTATTGAACCAGGCAGGGATACTCGCTTCTTTTATGCGATTTTCAATATCGGGTTTCACCCAGTATTTTATTGAGTCTGACAGATTTTCGCCCCGGTGAACCAGAGTAGTATTAGCTCCGTGCCGGTATAATTCCAAAACCGTTTCCGCTGCTGAATTACGACCGCCTACAACAACCACATTCATTCCGGCATAGGCATAGGGCTCATCATAATAATGAGAGACATGGGGAAATTCTTCTCCGGGAATATTTATCTGGTTTGCATTGTCGAAATAACCCGTAGCAATTACGAGGTTGCGACATTCATATTCGCGCTCGCCATCTGTATGCACTGTAAATACACCATTCGCTGCTCTCTCAATTGTCTGCACAGTCGTATGAAGCTGCAGATTCAAGTCAAAGTGTTCAACCACTTTACGATAATATTCCAGGCACTCCACCCGCTTTGGTCGCAGACCCGTGATTGTAAAAGGTAGATCGCCAATTTCCAATAATTCAGGTGTGGAAAAAAAAGTCATGTTTACAGGAAAGCGCCGAATGGCATCGGTTATACCACCCTTCTCAATGACCACATAGGATAGCTTTGCCTTTTGTGCTTCAATTGCACAAGACAAACCCGATGGACCGGCACCAATTATAAGAACATCATGTATCATTTGTTTTTGAATCCTGAATTTAGGAAAGCGTAACTATAGACAAGCCACAAGATATTTAAATCGACCGAAAGAATTTTATCAGCCGCGCTGCAAACGTGCCACAAACATACTGTCGCAGTCGAACTCCCACGACCATATGCGAATCATGCCATTTGTCGGCTCACCGGATAAAGGATGCGGGATTGCCTCCAGCTTAAATTCCGGGTGGTCGGTAATAAAGCTAATGATCATCTCTTCGTTTTCTTCCGAGCTTATCGAGCATGTAGCATAGATTAAGTAGCCACCGGGCTTTACAGCCTTGGCACAGGTGCGCAAAAGCTTGTGTTGAATCTCAGCCATCTCCCGAATATCTTTTCCTGTGGATGTCCAGCGGGCATCCGGATTGCGCCGCCAGGTTCCTGTACAACTGCAGGGCGCATCCACCAGTACACCATCGAAGTCTGTCTTCGATGGGGCATGTATGCCATCCCAGCCTTTGGCATTTATATTATGGAAACCGCCGCGTTTGGCGCGCTTTTTAAGATCGTCGAGCTTCCATTCGCGAATATCAGTAGCTGTAATTGCACCTTTATTTTTCATCATGGAAGCGAGCTGCATCGTTTTTCCTCCGGCACCGCAACAGGCATCCCACCAGCGCTCGCCGGGTTTTGCGGCTGTGGCAATGCCAATCGCCTGGGAAGCCAAATCCTGCACCTCAAATGCACCTTTCTTAAAGGGCTCTAATTCATTGAGGTTTATGCGGGCATTTCGCACAGTTAAACTGCTCTTCAAATATTCCGATTGCTCAAGATTGGCCTTACCCTGAAATGCTGAAATGACTTTCTGTTTGTCACCCTGGATACGCAAATGCATCGGTGGCCGTGTCTGGTTGCTATTAAAAAAGTTTGCGTGGTCGGCTTTGCTCAAAGGACAACTTTGGTAGATCCAGGAGGGCACCAGGTCTACCAGTTTTAATTGCATATTTAATTCCTTACCCAGAATTTCGCATTTGTCACGAATATCTTTTGTCGCAATATCGGAAAGAAATTCTTTAAATCCGGACTCCTTTTTCCATTGCATCATGAATGGGTCTTTCTCCACTTTTTCCAGATGCATGGCAATGAATAGTATAGTCTGCCAATCCGACATTTTTTCCGGATCCCCCATCTGTTGCAACCAACCCCACCAGCGAAAGACTGCATATAAGGATTCGGAAATAATCCGCCTGTCGCTCGAGCCCATGTTTTTATTTTTACGAAAGTAGGCAGAGACAACACGGTCTGCAGGTTTACCGCTCGCCATGACATCTTTAAACACGGACTGCGTGGCAATCGCATAGGAGCGTGCCTGGTTATTTATTAGCCGTTGATCTTTTATTTGCCGTTGATCTTTTTTCAATGCTTTTCCCTTTTTATTGAGATTTGAACACTATGCTTTTATAGTCATCAATCCACAACTGAACAGAATTATTCTTCATTCAGTTGAGCATTGATTTATTGAGCCATACTCTTATTGTATTGGGCT
>JABSQK010000756.1 GCA_013215875.1 Lentisphaeria bacterium | reverse complement strand
TTTGCTACGGTTGCACTTGGCGGCTTCAGGGGCTTGATTGCCGATGTGCTTTTCCTCAGACTGCAGGCGATGCAGGAAGACGATAATCACTTTGAGATGGTACAATTGGGGGACTGGATTATTACGTTGCAGCCATTTCATCGGGATGCGATTGTCTTTCTTGCCTGGAATGAGGCCTATAACCTTTCTGTCAAATTTTCCCGTCATGAAGACCGCTGGCGCTGGGTGTCGTCGGGTATTGAAAAACTTCGAGATCAAGGAATCGTTTATCATCCGGATGCCAAGATGTATCAACAACTTGGCTGGATGTATCAGCACAAACTAGGTCAGGTTCTCGATGATGCAAACCGGTATTATAAAGGGCAATTAGCGAATCAGTTGATAGAGGTATTAGGGCGGTCTGCGCGCTATGACTGGAAAAAATATGCCGCTGCCGCAGAGACGGAATCTCAGTTTAGGCAAGTCATTGGCCGGAAAGCATTTTTGCAACATGTGAAAAAAGAGGCAATTAGCGATGACGAAATTTTAACAATTTTGGCTCGCATCGATACTGAGCCTGGCCTTCTCGACAAACTTGCAATTCCAGACTGGTTAGAAGACTCAATTCTAGGTTCAAAATCACAAGAAAAATCGAAACGTCTGGAAATAATATTTGAAGATTGTGGGATTCATTCTGATTTTTACGAATTCTTAAAACAGAAAAATATAAGCTACAAACTTTTTGAAATACAATTTCGCGCGGTTTCTGCAGTTGCTTATGCCAAGAGCGAAAAAGATAATATGAAATACTTAATCTTTCCTGAAGGTTATGGTGAGGCTCTCGATAAAATGGGTATTTTGGATGATACGATATTTCACCTGAGACGGAAATGGTTAAAAGATGAACATAAGCTCGATGCAGGAATTATTTATAAAATGACGCAGAAGCATGGCTACCTCGATATTCGCATACCTGAGACTCATGCGATATACTGGGCAGAGCAGGGATTGCTTGTTGATGATAGCAGTGTGGAGTGTATGCGCATGGTTTTTCAGAGCATGCAGAAAATGATTATGTACGGGCGTTTACGTGCAGTCGATTCAAGAGGTTTTGCAATTGTTGGCCCGAATTTTGAAACATTTAAAGCGACTGAACAGGCGTATCTATCTGCCATTAAGAAATCTCCAAAAAATAATGGTATGCGCTCTGGTTATGAAAATTACTTAAAAGATGCCTGCGCCATGTTTTGGGTATGGGGTTTAAAAACAGAAGCCCAGTCAGCACTTGATGAACTGAAAAGCTCGAAAAAAATAAAATTGCAAGGGGGTAAACCATTTTCTAAGCGAAAAGAATATCAACTGAGTCTATCTGATTTTGCTATTCAACTACTCGTTGAAGATCTTGATGATGGAAGTGACAGACAAATGTTAACTATTTTAATGGGCTATGCTACCCAGTTCCATATATCATCTGTATTAGGTGAGGTAGACCGGCGGGTTGCAATTTTGGATATGATGAAAACGATATATAAGAAATATGATGATAGCCTTGAGAATGAGCGTATGAAGGATCGTAAACGTTTGCCATCCTTGCATATGATACTCATACAAGCAAAAGCCATGATGCTGGTGAAACGTGATCTTGACCCAGGTATAAAACGCCGATTGGCGCAGATTGATCCTGTCATGGGAATGGATAAACAGGGGAATATTGTAAATAAAAGGGGGCAGATTATTCTTCCTGCCGGGGCGGGTAGAATGAAGATTCAGCGCCATAAACATTGATATTTCGTCCTCATAAATGAGGTAAAAAATCCTTCAAAAGCAGTGAATAACTAAGATTTCTATTCGTTAAATGAATGAAGACCAATTATTAGATAAAGCAGTAGCTGGCGATGTGGATGCATTTGCAGAGCTGTTTGAAACTTACCGTAAACTGGTATTTTCAGTGGCCTATCGCCTAGTTGGTCCAAATGATGCTGAAGATATAGTAATGGATACCTATTTAAAAGCCTGGCGCGCGATACCGCGATTTACGCGAAAGGCCAAATTAAAAACCTGGCTTTACCGTATAACCTATAACTGTGCTATGGACCTCTTACGAAAGCGCCAACGAACAAATAAACGATTTGTTCAGGAGTCGGATGATTTGCCCATTGCTAATTATCAAGATGCGGCTCAAGAGCGGCCGGGAAATGCTTTAATTAAAATGGAGCTGTCTTCTGAGCTTACAGAAGCTCTTGGCATGCTAGATGATGTACATAAAACAATTGTGATTATGCGATATAGCGACGAATTGAGCTATAATGATATTGCAGCAGTACTTGGTATTTCAATGGGTACAGTTATGTCGCGCCTCTATAATGCCAAGCGAAAATTAAAAAAGAGTATGAAGGATATAGCAAATAAATCATGAGTTCTGATTGGAATGACATAGAAGAAAATTTGAAAGCTGCCAAAATGCCTGAATCTGAAAAGAGCAAGGATGCTTTTTGGACTGAGTTTAAAGAGCGCATTGCTGAGGATGAATCACGCAATGAAGTCCTGGACTTTCCTTCGTCTCATCGAGCAAAATACCTGGCGATAGCGGCTGCATTTCTCATTTGCTTTGGATTGATCTTTTATTCTGTAAGTTCAACTGATAATAAAATTGATAAAAATCCAAACTCTTATGCTGAAAATAAGAATTATAATGAAATAAAATCCCTAGAAGTACTTGCCCCAAACGATGGATATATTATACTGACTGATGATGCAGATGCTACAATTATTGTGGTGTTTAATCCAGACGATGAGGACATGGAATGAAACATTGTATTTTTACACTTTTACTTTCAGGTATTATGTTTGCGGGAACAGAACTAAATTTAAGAATTATCGAAATGTCAAAAACCGGGACTGTTGCAGCTGGACTCGCTGACATTAAAAGGCCTTTAAAACGCTTAAACTATCAAGGATTTATAATTCTACAAACAAAAAAAATTGCTCTACCAGCAAATGAAACAATAAAATCAGGTAGTCTAAGCATTCAATTAAGTGGCAAGCAAGGTGACCTGCTCATTCGTGTGAACAACAGAAAGAAGGAACTGCTTAAAACTACGGTAAGTATAAAAGATGGTAAGCCATTAATGATGACAGTTCCTGGTAAGGTCGATGGTAAATCGCTATTACTTGTTTTTCTAATTAAATAAAAAAGCCCCGTACACAAATTACAGGGCTTTATAAAAAATGTGTAATTAGCCAATT